>NZ_JACAEU010000177.1:0-15864 GCF_013388695.1 Fischerella sp. | reverse complement strand
CGGGTACTCTGCCTTAAGCCGCCCTGCGGGCGTCTACATGGGGGACTCACCGGCCCCCCCGACCGCCAGGGAGTGGGGATTGGGGGCTTCGGGGTCCCCTCTGGGGTTGGGGGAGGAACCCCCTTTGGAGCGCGCTGGCTCACTAATGACTAATGACGACCTTAACTAGTTAGCTTTATTTGTACCGACCTACTTACTTAATTGCTTAAGGATATTAGGTTATTGAAATTCCTAACTTGAGTCAAAAAAATATTCAGAACTAATGCAAATAACATGACTAAATCTAAAGAGATAGCCAAAGCTATAAACCTCAGCGATTCTCAGTATTACTTTAATCGAGAGCTAAGTTGGTTGGAATTCAATCGTCGAGTTTTACATGAGGCGTTAGATTCTCGTACACCTTTACTAGAGAGACTGAAGTTTGCAGCCATCTTCAGTTCCAATCTAGATGAATTTTTCATGGTGCGCGTGGCAATTCTCAAAGACCAAGTCCAAGCCGGAGTTAGCCAGCGAACGCCAGATGGTCGCACTCCCCAAGAACAATTAGAAGCGATCGCTCAACTGTTGCGTCCAATGGTAATTGAGCAACATCATCTGTTTGAGAAAGTCCTGCGTCCAGAAATGGCATTTCATGGTATCTATCTTCTCAATTACAAAGACATAAGTTCCGAACAGCGTTCTTATTTGCAAGATTTGTTTAAACAGCGGATTTTTCCGGTTCTCACGCCTTTGGCAGTAGATCCTAGTCATCCTTTCCCCTTGATGGCAAATCTTAGTCTGAACTTGGCAGTAGTTGTTAAAGATCCAGCCACAGGGGAAGAAAAGTTTGCGAGAGTCAAAGTTCCCAATATTCTGCCTCGATTTATTGAGTTACCTAAACAGTTGCAACAGCATAACGGTAAATCAAATCAGTGGATAGGTGTACCCATAGAACAGGTAGTGGCGCACAATTTAGAAGCCTTATTTCCAGGCATGATTATTAAGGAATATCACCTGTTTCGACTGACTCGCAAGGCCGATATCGCAGTAGTAGAAGATGAAGCAGATGATTTGCTATTAGCAATTCAGCAAGAGTTACGCGGACGACACTTTCGTGGTTCGGTGGTGCGGTTGGAAATTCAACCATCAATGCCTAAGTCAGTGCGACAGATGTTAATTGAAGAAATGGAACTGACTGAGGGTGATGTTTATGAGATCGATGGACTGCTGAATTTGAAGGATTTAATGTCGTTCCTAGCTTTGCCGTTACCTGAACTCAAAGATCCACCTTGGACACCAGTCATTCCACCTCGTCTGCGTCATTTAAATCAAGCTAGTAAAATTGCTCAATTAGATGATCCAGAAGATATTTTCTCTGCGATCCGGCAAAATGATTTGCTGGTGTATCATCCTTACGAATCCTTCACCGCCTCTGTAGAACAATTTATCGTCCAAGCTGCCCGCGATCGCCACGTGCTAGCAATCAAAATGACACTTTACCGCACCTCTGGGGATTCGGAGATTGTTAGTTCTTTGATTGCTGCGGCTGAAAGCGGTAAACAAGTTGCTGCCCTTGTAGAATTAAAAGCCCGTTTTGATGAAGAGAATAACATTACTTGGGCACAGAAATTAGAAAAGTCTGGTGTTCATGTCGTTTATGGCTTGGTAGGGTTGAAGACTCACACCAAAATTGTGCTCATAGTGCGTCAAGAAGGAGAAGATATTCGTCGCTACGTCCACATTGGCACGGGCAACTACAATCCCAAAACAGCGAAATTATACACTGATATCGGACTGCTGAGTTGTCGAGAAGACTTAGGCGCAGATTTAACAGATTTATTTAATTATTTAACGGGCTATTCTTGTCAGCATTCTTACCGCAAGCTGCTAGTATCTCCCGTAAGTATGCGCGATCGCATAATTGCCCTCATCCGCCGCGAAATCGAACACTGCAAAAACGGCAAAACGGGTCGTATCATCGCTAAAATGAACTCTTTGGTCGATCCCCAAATCATTGCTACCCTCTACGAAGCATCTCAAGCTGGGGTACAAATTGATCTAATTATTCGAGGTATATGCTGCTTGCGTCCTGAAGTTCCAGAAGTCAGCGAAAATATTCATGTAATTAGTGTCATCGGTCGTTTTTTGGAACACTCTCGGATCTTTCATTTCCATAATAACGGACACAATGAAGTGTACATCGGTAGTGCTGATTGGATGCCCCGCAACCTAGATAGACGTGTAGAAGCCGTTACACCAGTTGAAGATCCGCAGCTTGTACAAACTTTGCAAAAAATTCTAGAGATCAGCCTAGCAGACAATCGCCAAGCCTGGGAACTAAAATCAGATGGTTCCTATGTCCAACGTCATCCTGCTAAGAATGAGCCAGAACGCAGTACCCAAAATATACTGATGGAAATGACATTAAAATCATAGAAAGTCGGTGAGAAACTCCTATTCTTCTAGTGGTCTATCGCATTAGTTTTGATAATCATAATTAATGAGACAGACCACTAGATGGAAGAGGAAAAGCGCCCACCAAATTTGGTAATTGGTAATTACGTAAGACAGTGAATTCACTCTCGGTCGGTAATGGAGAATGGGTACTAGGTACTAGGTACTGGGGAAGAACTATAACAAGGTTCTTTCCCAATCACCAATCACCAATCACCAATCACCAAATTCTTTTTGTGCAGCCACTTATGACATCACCACCTCAGTTACTAACCGATCCATTTCTGCAACTGCCAACTCCAACTTCAGTGCGAGTTGTGTGGTTTACCGAATTTGCTGGTTACAGGCATCTTGTTTCCTACGGTGAAAATCTAGCTACAACAGTCTGTGCCAAAACTACCAAACTGAGTCGCACTCGTGAGGATCAACAATCACGAGTAGGAAGTCAAACCCAAGACGGACAAGTTTATCAACACCCCGTCCAACGCCATATCTGGCGACACGAAGCTGAGGTAACTGGTTTAACTCCCAACAAAAATCTTGCTTATCGAGTCACGAGTGTAAGGGAAGATGGTCAGAGTGTCAGCAGTAATGTGTATAGCCTCGCACCTACTCCTACTCCTGGTACATCGCTGAAAATTCTGCTTACCTCCGATCATCAAATTAAGCCAATGGTGGCAGCAAATTTACAAAAGGTTGTCGAAACAATAGGGCAAATAGATGCAGTTTGGTTCGCCGGTGACTTAGCGAATATCCCCGATCGCGCTAGTGAATGGTTTGATGATAATCGTGGTGGTGCGTTTTTTCCATGTTTGCAAGGTCGTGCCAAATATGAAATAGACTGCAACGGTACTAAAACAAGCTACACTGGCGGTCAGATTCTTCAACATGCGCCCATGTTCACTTGCATTGGCAATCATGAAGTCATGGGACGGTTTGCTAGAAAAGACAGTTTGAACGAAGAATTTAACGATACTATTCCCCGTACAGTTGCTCTCAAATTATATGGGGAGAACTTCCTCAAAGATAACTCTTTTAATACTGATACCTACGAAGAGATTTTTACCTTACCTGAAAGTCCAGAAGGTAGGAAAACTTATTATGCAGTCAGTTTTGGTGATGTGCGTTTAGTAGTGCTGTATGCCACGAATATGTGGCGTTATGTCAACACTGATGGTGGAAAGCAGGGAAAATACGGTGAACCAGAAGTAGAATTAGACAATCCAGAAAATTGGGGTTACGGACAGCATATATATGAGCCAATTGCCAAAGATAGCCAGCAATATAATTGGCTAGTGCAAGAACTCAATAGTTCTGAGTTTAAACAAGCCAAGTATAAAGTAGTAATGTTGCATCATCCGCCCCATACTTTAGGCGACAACATTGTACCTGCCTATACCGATCCGGTGCAGATAATTGAACGGGATGAGGATGCTAATATCAAGGCAGTGCGCTACGAGTATCCCAAGCAAGCAGACTACATTATTCGTGATTTACTGCCACTGCTGGAAGCAGCAGAGGTACAGTTAGTATTTTTTGGGCATTCTCATTTATGGAATCGCTTTTGCAGCCCATCGGGGATGCATTTTTTAGAAACTTCTAATGTCGGCAATTCTTACGGCGCTGCCTATAAAGATAAAAAGCGCAAGAACCTACCACCTTGGCAAAATCAGGATTACGTAGCAATTGGCGATCCCTATGGATTGGAACCAGTTACGCCGACTATTGCACCTATGCTGGATGAAAATGGCCAGACGATACCATATATTGCTAGTAATGAAATCACTGTTTTCAGTATCTTTGACACAGGTACGGGTACGATAAGTAGCTATCGTTTTGATACGCGCAAACCAGATGCAGAAGTTATCAAGTTTGATGAATTTAAGTTGAAAGAGTGATTGGGAGTTAGTTTGTAGTAGCGCTTAGTACGGCTTTGCGTAAAAGCATAGCGATTTAAAACGCAGAGGGGCGCAAAGGTAAACGCAGAGGGGCGCGGAGTCTTAGTGCCAAAATTTCGCCATGAACTTATGCAATGTTGTACTTAGTGCTACTACAAACCCATTACGCCAAAGTGGCATTCAATTCTATTTCTACTCCGCCACGTAAAGCATTTGAGACAGGGCATCCTGCTTCAGCTTCTTGCGCGATTTGCTGAAAGGTTGCTGCATCAATACCGGGAACACGTCCCTGAGTTTCTAGATGGATCTTGGTAATTTTGAAACCACCTGTTTGTTGCGGTTCGATTATACAAGTTGCTTGCGTTTGGACGCTCTCAGGTTGGTATCCTTTTTCAGTTAATGTAAATGCGAATGCCATGCTATAACAGCCAGCATGAGCAGCTGCTATTAATTCTTCTGGATTGGTGCCTGGGGAGTTTTCAAACCTAGTTGCAAAGCTGTAAGGAGTGTTTTGGAGTACTCCACTGGTAGCACTAATTTCACCTTTGCCGCTTTTTAAGTTTCCACGCCATACGGCTTGTGCGGTACGCTTACGCTTAAGGGCTGCCATACTCCCATGTCCTTTTAGCATTAAAAGAGCGACTTTATCTTAGTGCAATTAAATAGGTCATGCATACCTCACTGGGTAGAAAAAGAACGATGCTGAGTTTGAGGTTTTGGATTAGCTTTTGCCCAGGCGCAATTTATAGCGTTGCTACTTATCATCAATACCAAGCGATCGCAATCTTTCAGCCAACCTTTGAGCACCTTGGCGTTCTTGTTCTAGTTCTAATTGTGCCTGCAATGCTGCTTGGCTAACGGTATGCCTAATTCTGTGGCGATAACCAAGGCGCGATCGCTACCAAATTTGAGCTATTGCTGAATTATACCAAATTGGGATAGGGAATATTATTTGATGAGGTTTAGATTTTTGTAGAGATGTGCGATGGCACGTCTCTACTCTTTAATTTGTTTGCGAAATCGGAATTTCAATACAAAATTCTGTTCCTTGCCCTAGTTCTGAAGTACAGTTCAAAACACCTCTGTGATTTTTGACAACTATTTGATAGCTAATAGTTAATCCCAAACCAGTGCCACTACCCACGGATTTAGTGGTAAAGAAGGGGTCAAATACTCGTGCTTTGACTTGTTCGCTCATTCCAAGACCGTTATCAGCTATGCGTATACGTACATTACCAGCAGGAGAAAGTTCTGTGCAAATGCGAATTACTCCTTTGTCCTTCGTCATTAGTCCTTTGTCATTAGCAAATGACAAATGACAAAGGACTAATGACTCTTCAATTGCATCAATTGCATTATTTAAAATATTAAAAAAGACTTGATTAAGCTTGCCTGGATAGCACTCAATATTAGGCAATTCACCGTACTCTTTGATAATTTGAATTTCAGGATGGTGACTATTATATTTGAGCCGGTGCTGCAAAATTAATAGGGTGTTGTCGATGCCTTCATGCAAATTAACGCGCTTCATCTCGGCTTCGTCGAGGCGCGAGAAGTTTCTTAAAGAAACAACAATATCACTAATACGTTTAGCACCAGATTGCATAGATTCTAAAAGCTTTGGCAGATCCGTCACCAAAAAGTCAAAATCTATTTGTTGCGATCGCTCTACAATTGCTGAGACTGGTTGAGGATAATGTTCTTGGTATAGGTATAGCATCTCTAGCAAGTCGGATATATACTCGTTGGCGTATCCCAAGTTACCAACAATGAAACCAATCGGATTGTTGATTTCATGGGCTATACCAGCAACCATTTGACCTAGAGAAGACATTTTTTCGCTCTGGACGAGTTGGGCTTGGGCTTTTTTCAGATTTTCCAATGATATCTGTAAAGCACGCTCGGCAGCAGTACGTTCAGCAATTTCTACTAATAATTGCTGATTCGTATCTCTTAAAGCCTTTGTCCGCTTTTCTACTTGGATTTCTAGTTCATCTTTAGCTTGAAATAGCGCCTTTTCTGCTAATGCTCGTTCTTGATGTAAAGCAATTGCTGCCGCTGCTGCTGCTAGCAGATCCACTTCTAAAGAGTCCCACAGACGTGCTTCTTGACAATTATCGAAGCCTATGAAACCCCAAAATTCGTTGTTTACTATCAGGGGCAAAACTAGGATGGAAAGAACTTTGCGGGAAGCAAGAATTCTTCGCTTTGGTTCTGGAAATTCACTCACGATACCTGCAATGATTTCACCTCGTCCGATCGCTTCAGTCCAACAAGGGAAAACTTTTTCTAAGGGAAAGTTTTGCAGTGCAGGGTTATCGATTTCTGGTTTTATGCCCTTGGCACACCATTCTACATGCTGACTGGCAAGCAAGCGTCCAGTTTCATCTGTGTGATTCTCGAACAGGTAAACGCGACTCGCACCAGATGTTTGTCCCAATTGCTCTAAGATATGTGCATAACAATTGCCATCAGTATCATCTGCTAATAATCGCCTTTGCACCTCTACCAGTATTGCTAGGTAACGTTCCCGCTTTGCCAATGCGGCTTCAGTGCGCTTGCGTTCTGTGATATCCATTAACAATCCATCCCAGAGAATGCCGCCGTTTGCCAGCTTTTCTGGGCGGGAAGCACCAGAAAGCCACTTCAACTTGCCACTCGGCGTGATGAAACGTCCTTCCCATCTCCAAGGTTGTAAAGTTTGCGCTGAGGAGGCGATGGACTCATCTAAACTTTGGCGATCGTCAGGATGAATTTGTCCTAGTACCAGTTGAGCATTTTGCTGCATTTGTTCTGGTTCTAATTCAAACATTTCCCGACAATAAGAACTCGCGTAGGGAAAATCTACTGAACCGTCAGGATGCCGAATAAATTGATAAATCATTCCCGGCATGTGAGCTGTCAGCTTGTGAAACTTGGCTTCACTTTGTCGTAACGCCTGTTGCGCTTTTTGACGCCGATCTGCTTCCATCGCCAAGATCACTAAGTCAGCAATACACCCCGCAAAATTTTGTTCTTCAATTGTCCAATGGCGCACACCACCAGTATATTCATGACAGACAACACCAATCATTTCGCCTTCTAGCCAAATGGGCGCATCCAACATCGATGTAACGCCAACCGCAGGCAAGTATGCTGTACTAAATTCGCAGGTGCGCGGATCGGTATAGGCATCACTGGCAGCGATGGTACGCTCTGTTTCTAAGGCTTGGAAGTATGCCGGGAAGTCAACTGCTGCCAGTTCTGCACCACAGCTATGGCGCTTGGGGGTTTGTTCATAAAGGTTGAGGCAGTAAATTTTAGAGCGATCGCTATTGTATAGCCACACGCTCACTCGCTCTACTCCAAGGGTGCTGGCAGCAGCTTCTGTAATCTCACCTAAAGCGGTATTCAAGTTGCCCTGCGCCAAAGTTCTTCTCTTTGCTAGTGCCAACAATACTTGATTTTGTTGTTCCAAGCGACTTTGGGTATGACGCAAGCTAACTTCACTGCTTTGTCGGGCAGTAATATTACTAAAAGTACAAATTACTTGCTTGGCACTGTCTTGAGGCTGAGTATTCACCAACAACCACATGAGTTCATCGCTTTGGGGATGAGCAATGCCCAAAACTAGATTTTCTTGGGGAGAAAGCAGCAGTTTGGGGTTAGCAAACTTTGTTCCGTCTGCTTGTATAACTTGCCAAGCAGCACCAAAAGCAGTTGTTCCCAGTAATTCCTGTTCTGAACGATGCAACAACTTGCAACCCATCGCATTGCACAGGAGAATTTCTGCGTTTGCTCCTAACAGCATTAAGCCAACAGGTATTTGGTCGAGGAAGTTATTTTGATGGGGATAAGGAGCAATGGGGAGATGGGGTGGAGTGTTGGGGTGATGGGGTGAGGTCATCACTCTACCTTGCCACCTCCCCACCTGTCGACTACGAAGCTCTTCTAACAGTGATTTGACTACAAAACTACCTAATATACTTACACTTAGCAACAAAAACACAATACCAGGAATGGTGAAGTTTCCCTGAATTTGTTGTGAATGTAGTAACTCAATTGCTAGTAGACTGATAATAAAAATAACTATTTGTAATTCTACTTTATATATTGTATAGTATTTTACTGTATTTTTAAAGAAAAAGCTCTTCCAATTACGGAAATTAATAGTGCTATTCATTACGATACGTAGTCAAATAATGAGCTGCGATTAAAAGCTGTCAGATAGCTGTAAAACCCTGTCATACTTAATTGAAGAACATCAGGATGATAGTATGTTTCCTTCTTAAGAAGGGTTTAAGTGGTTTTGTCTATGCTTTCTGACAAAAAGCACAGGCAGCATCATATATAGTTACAGTTGCTTCCACAGTTATTACGCACAAAATGGGTATATTAAGCAGTTTAAAATTGATAATATATTCTTAACTACAGAATAATGAACCGAAATAATACTGCTGTTTATTTAGCCTAGTATCTTATACCAAGTTGCGTTCAGACATAGCAATAGTAATTCGTGCCCTCTCCCAAGTAATTTGTGCCCTCTCCCCTTCCCCTCTCCCAAGTAATTCGTGCCCTCTCCCCTTCCCCTCTCCCAAATTGGGAGAGGGGTGCCGATAGGCGGGGTGAGGGAAGTACTATCTTTGACTGCAACTTAGTATTAATTCCCATCAACTAGGTGTTGTGGGTGTGTTTGGCGGTGCTTTAGTTTCTGCTATGCATGGTTCCTTGGTGACTTCTACCTTGGTGCGCGAAACTAGCGAAAGCGAGTCAGCCAACTACGGCTACAAGTTTGGTCAAGAAGAAGAGACATACAACATTGTTGCTGCTCGCGGCTACCTGGGAAGGCTTTTTTGGCAATACGTCAGCTTTAGAAACTCCCGTTCTTTACACTTTGTTCTCGCAGCTTTACCTGTAATTGGTATCTGGTTCACCGCCTTGGGTATCAGCACAATGGCGTTCAATCTCAATGGTTTTAACTTCAACCAGTCCGTAATAGACTCTCAAGGACGTGTGATTAATACTTGGGCGGATATCATTAACCGTGCCAACCTGGGGATGGAAGTGATGCACGAGCGTAACGCTCACAACTTTCCTCTAGATTTGGCTGTTACGGCTGCTGTAATCAACAGTTAAGTTTTTAGCAATTGAGGTTTCGGTTGTTGTTCTATGAGTGCTTAACGAAATACAACTGATGCAAGCGCTCCCCAAAGGAGCGTTTTTTTATTAGTCAAAAGTCCAGAGTCAAGAGTCAAAAGTAATTACTCTGGACTTTTGACTCTTGACTCTGGACTCCGCGTAGCGGTTACAAAATCCCGACCATGTGCAACAGACCATGTCCGGTAATCAATTCAATCACCAAAGCAATAAAGCCAAGCATGGCAATACGACCATTCCATACTTCTGCACTCGTAGTAATACCCCATTCCCAACCCTCTGGCGGATAGATTTTGACCTTTTTCTTCATTTGGTAGACTTGGGAGAGCTTAATACTAGGAGCTTTGAGGGCATCAAGTACCAAGTCTGCTAGCGCTCTAATAAATACCGGATGGGTATTGAGAGCAGGTACGCGGCGGAAGTTATGAATTCCTGCTTCTTCTGCTATTTCTCGATATTCGAGATCAATTTCTTCGAGTGTTTCAATGTGTTCAGAAACAAAACTAATCGGCACGACAACCAAGTCTTTCACGCCTTTGGCTGCAAGTTCCAGGATAGCATCTTCGGTATAAGGTTGCAACCATTCTACTGGGCCGACACGACTTTGGTAAGCCAATGTATAGGCATTAGGTCGATTGAGTGTCTGCATAATTGCATAGGTGCATTCCTCAATCTCTTGCTGATAAGGATCGCCTGCTTCTTCTACGTAGCTTTTAGGAACGCCGTGAGCGCTAAAGAAGACATGAGCATCATCTGCATTGGGTACTTGGTCAATTTCCTGGGCTATCAATTCCGCCATTGCCTGAAGATAGCTTGGTTGATTGTACCAAGAAGGAATAACTGTGTATTCAATACGCTGAAGTCTTGGGTCTTCTTGCCAAAGTTTTTCTAATAGTCTAAAGCTAGAGCCGCTGGTGCTGATGGAAAATTGAGGATAAAGGGGTAATATTACCAGTTTTTCGATGCCATCTTGAATGATACGAGCGATCGCTTCTTCTGTGTAAGGATGCCAATAGCGCATTCCTATGTAGATTTTTGCATCTTGCCCCAAGGCTTGCAGTTGTTCTTTCAGGGCTTCTCCTTGGGCTTCGGTGATGCGCCGCAACGGAGAAGCACCCCCAATTTTGCGATAGTTTTCTTGAGATTTCTTTGTGCGGCGTGAAGCAATAAACCAAGCTAGGGGTTTTTGCAACCAGGGAAAGGGTAGGCGAATAATTTCTGGATCGGAAAATAAATTAAATAGAAACGGCCCAACATCTTCTAATTTCTCTGGACCACCGAGATTGAGTAGTAATACGCCTACACGACCCATAGCAGTGAAAGTCCCCCAATCTTTTCAGCTTTTTCACTAATGTTAACAATATATCTTTATTAAATATATAAGTTAACGACAAGGAATAAAGGCAGTGGCTACAATTTTACGAGATTGGAGTTATCGTTACCAGTGGCTTTATGATGCTATATCCCGTTTGGCGGCTATAAGCCTAGGTGGCGAAGAACGTTTCCGACAACTAGCTTTGCAAGGCTTAACAATTAACTCAGATACGAAAGTTCTAGATTTGTGTTGTGGAAGCGGACAAGCAACGCAATTGTTAGTGAAATTGTCACAAAATGTAACAGGACTAGATGCCTCACCCTTATCTCTGCAACGTGCAAAACAAAATGTACCACAAGCAGAATATGTGGAAGCTTTTGCTGAGGAGATGCCCTTTACAGATAATGAATTTGATTTGGTGCATACGAGTGTCGCGTTACACGAAATGCAGCCTGAGCAATTGCGAAAAATTATTAAGGAAGTATACCGTGTGCTAAAACCTGGTGGAGTGTTTACGCTAGTGGATTTTCATAATCCTAGTAATCCTCTATTTTTACCATCTGTGTGGTTGTTTTTATGGCTGTTTGAGACAGAGACTGCTTGGCAGTTGCTAAAGACTGATTTGCCTGGGTTGTTAGTTGAGACAGGGTTTAGTATTGATAAGCAAAATTTGTATGCAGGTGGAAGTTTGCAGGTGATCCAGGCGAGGAAGTAAGGAAAGGGGGAGAGATGTAGAGACGCGCCATGGCGCGTCTGGGAGAGGGGATGTGTACAAAGCTAAAGACATTGCATGCACAAATTACAAAGCGTTTAATACCTGTGTTTGAATCCAAATGAGTAATTCCTGGTTTACTCGTTCGGGATGCTCATCATGGGCACAGTGTCCGGCGTCTTCCACTTCTATTAATTGCAGTGCTGGGTTGTAATTTAAGAAACGACGAGACAAAGCAGGGGGAATCATGCGATCGCACTTACCCCATAACAACAAAGAGGGAATCTGGAGATTACTTAAAATAGACTTAATGCATGGGAAAAATTGCGGACTGAGCATGGCTTGGATAATCGCACAAAATGCCCTAGCAGAGTGGCGATCGCGAGCAGGTGTTGTGAGAATTTCAATCAACTCTTCCGTAATTGCTTCTTTACGGGCATAAGCCATTCCTACCCAATGTCTGAGGACACAGGGATGACGCAAAAAATAAAACAGCGATCGCAACAACAGAGGTGAGGCGCAAATATTTTTAAAACTACGCAGTAACGGACGTATCACTGCTGGAATTGATTCTTCAGTGCTTGACGTATCCGGTAGACTAATCATAACAACGCCTCGCACCATCTCTGGATGAGCCGCTGCTGCTGCCAAACAAGTTACAGAACCAATCGAATTACCCACTAGCACGACGGGTTCTTTCACAAACGTCCGCCAAAACTCGTAGACTTGCTCTACCCAAAGTTTGACAGAATAAGAATCGGTTCACATTAGCTGTCACTTAAGCAACCTGCACCAAGCCCTCCGGGTACCCTGCGGGAACGCCTTACGGCGTACGGGGGTTCGCAATCGTGACGGGAAGCGGAACCACTGCGGTGGACGGGTCTCCCGGCATAAAGCAAGTGGCGTCCAAGACTGCGACCCCCTCACCGATGCGCGTCTACAAACCCCTCTCATAATTCTCGTTACCAGGTTTAACCTGGTAACGAGGATATGGAGGCTCTGCCTCCAGGCAGTTGCAGGTGGTGCAATATATGAGTTAAAATATGTAACTTTCCAATAGAGATGCGATCGCTTCTGGGTGTACCTTTTTAAATTCCTTTTGACCCAATTGTAAAATACAGTTGGGTGCGCTATCGCAACATTTTAAACAGCCAGTAGTCTCAATCACAACTCGATCTTGTAAACCGCGATCGCACAAAGTCTTTTGTAATTCTGATAATAATCCTTGACCACCCCGTTTGCGGCAACCGGACTTTTGACATACCAAAATTCTCGCTTTTGGTTGCAGGGGTATTTTTTGCATTGGACAAATACCAAGTGGTTTCACCCCATAAACTTTGAATTTGATTTTGCCCGTATGGGAGTTTAATTTGCTCAGACCAAATACGCGAATGAGTTCACCAGGTTGTAAGTTTAAACTGAGAGAGCAACGTAACTGTTTAGGAAGTTTCAGCCGCACTTCCCCAGATGCGATCGCCAAGCGCAAGTATTTAGATTCTCCTGGTGGATCGCCTACAAAACTAAGAAACTGTCCCTCCAAGTTAAATTCCGATAATGTCAGGTACTTGTCACTCATTTTTTATTTTAGATTTTAGATTGTAGATTTTAGATTGTTAGTCGTTAGTTATTAGTTGTTTTAACAAAAAACTACTATCTACTAACTACTAACCACTAACTACTAACTAATTTATGCGAGACGCTTTGCTTCAAAAGTTTGAGGTAGTTCTAGCGGATCTGGTAAGTTAGGAAAGGCTAATTCCCAACCATTTGCCAAAGTAAAAATCTTACCCTCTGCTCCTTCTGTTTGTTTAATAACTTCTTCCTCAAGGTCTTTTTTAGCAACATAAACAACCAAAGTACCAGCGCTATTTTTACGCAGCATTACTTTCATGATTATGATTCCTCATTCTAAATCTTTTGATTTTTCAACCAGTTCCAGTTCTTTTTTGCGACAACCAACGATAAATCCCGTATTTAGAAAATGCACTGCATAGATATAGGATCTCTGTAAAAAAGAGCCTATGCTAACGACGTAACCAATCTCTCCCTTTTTACCGAGAATTACACCAATTTCTTGACCTGGAAAAGTGCCATCGTTCTTGATCTGCTTGCGGAGTCGAACTTTATCACCTATGTCAAAAGCAGGCGGATCGTATAGCTCTATTTCATCATCTGATTGCATGGGAAACCTTCTGTTTGTAAACTAAATTCAGAAGTTCTTGAGTAGTGAGGCTGCGTTTTTTCTCGATTGACTGCTGCCGTACTGCGTCTAATACAGATTGGGTTTCTTCTGTATTGAGGATGATGCCATGTTGCTGTAGCAAATTAGATAGCAAATGCCTGCCAGAATGCTTACCTACAACTAAACGCCGCTCCCAACCAACTTCTTCGGGTGCAAATGGCTCGTAGGTGATAGGGTTTTGCAACACACCGTGAGCATGAATACCAGATTCGTGAGCGAAGGTATTTTCACCAACAATTGCTTTCCAAGGCGGTACAGTGCAACCAGATGCGGCTGCTACCAGTCGGGACAGTTCTAACAAACGCTGAGTATCGATGCCAACATTAATACCGTGAATGCGTTTGAGAGCCATGATCACTTCTTCTAAAGCCGCGTTTCCTGCTCTTTCACCCAACCCGTTAACTGTGGTATTCACTGACGAAGCTCCCGCTTTTATACCAGCAAGAGCATTAGCAGTTGCCAGACCAAAATCATTGTGGGTGTGGATTTCCACAGGAATCGTCAAAGCCGAGACTAGCCGATTGACTTTTGTGTAGGTGGTAAAGGGATCGAGAACGCCGACAGTATCGCAGAAACGAAACCGCGATGCACCCCACTCTTGGGCGTAGTGCGCTACATCAAAGAGGAAGTTTTCATCTGCACGAGAAGAATCTTCTCCTCCTACTGCTACCCAAAGACCTTGATCGACAGCAAAGCTGATACTATCTTTGAGTTGTTGTAAAGTTATCCGCAACTGACCGTGAAATTTTGCAGCAATTTGAATTCCAGAGACGGGAATGGAAATATGCATGCGGCTCAGACCACAGGCCATAGAAGCCCGAATATCTGAAATAACAGCGCGATTCCAGCCTAGCAATTTAGCAGATAAACCTAAGTCAGAAATTGCTGCGATCGCTCTTGTTTCCTCCTCACCCATCGCCGGAATACCGACTTCTATCTCGTGAACGCCGATAGCATCGAGAAATTTGGCGATCGCTACTTTTTCTTCTTTGTTGAAAGCAACACCCGCTGCTTGCTCACCATCACGCAGAGTCGTGTCATTAATAAGAACTTGATTCATTGCAAGAATACCTCTTAGGCAATATTTTTCATACCATTTCTGGTTTGATGCCCCGAAAAATTACTGGTAATGAGCAATGACTTAATTAAGGATAAAAGATGAAGGATGAATAATGAATGTTGAAAATTTCATAATTGACATCTTGCACTATTCTCAACAAGAGCCAGAGGCTCTTAATTCTTGTTACCAGGTTGAACCTGGTAACGAGGGAGGCTCTACCTGGAAGCTGTTGCAAGTAGTGCAAAGTTCATAATTCATAATTCATAATTTTTTCCTTCTTTATAATTTTCACCCAATCATTCTTTGCATTCTGTATGGCATCAAACCAGGAATTGGTATAAATTAATGATTATTTTCTCCAGGATGATTAGAGATTTCATCGAATAGCATGTAGCTAATGTAAGTCTTAGCAATTCCTGAGATAAGTAATAAACTAAATCCAGCAATTAAAGTGGAAATCATAGTGTTACCTCAAATGTTTGCAGTTTTCCTGATTACCTTACGCATATGCTCGTACTTCAAACTAAAATTGAAAACTATTTCAGCTAGTACATCATGGCAGCAATAATTTTATTTTTGACTTCTGCATAGCAGTATTAGTCTTGGTCTTCTAACCAATCAAAAATTCGCTCCAGCTGCTCTATGTCAACTAAACCGTATTGCCAAAGAAGCATGGGTAATGGATCGTTATCTAACTCTCTTTTTCGCAGAGCCACAGCGATATCCCCTCTTGAAAGTGCAAGTTCATTCTGCAAAAAATTGATGAATTTTATATCACTGTGACAGTTTACTCTCATAGACAATTTGACAAACAATGGTGAAGTGTAAAGTATGAATTGTTGCTAAGTTTCACTGGCGTGAGCTAGCAAATATTTTTCATCCTTCTCTATCAATTAGCTTGGAAATGACTAGGACTTACGCATTGACAGAAAATACCAAACATGGGATATGAATTTCAGCCATTAGAGATTAGTTTTTCGACGCTTTTAAGCGATCGCCAACCATCAAAGGGTAATTCTAAAAAGCCTGAAACAACCAAATTTCGTTAATACACATGATGGTCTATTT
>NZ_JACAEU010000176.1:0-11420 GCF_013388695.1 Fischerella sp. | reverse complement strand
AGTAGGTCAGCACAAATAAAGCTAACTAGTTAAGATCGTCATTTGTCCTTTGTCATTGGTCATTGTTAAAGCTTTCAAGCGTGTTTATGTTTCGTAACATAGTTTGATTTATTCCCACCGACTTACTTAAGTAAGCTGATGTGCATTTAAGTTGCATAATCAGGGCGGGCGAGACGCCCACCCCACAAGAACAACAAATCTCTTGTGGGGTGGAGAGAAGTTGCCGGGGAGATGTTCTTTCCGGCAAACTTCGGAGCATCCTGCCCGCCCTTGTCAAAAAATAAGCACTTTATGTTTAATTACGTCCATCTACTTAATTACGCCTTCATGCTTAAGTCATAAAAATTAAAGTCAAAGACTCATCAGTGTTGTTGAATCAGGAAATTCTGTGAAGAAATATGAATTTATCGAATTGCTGCGTAAATTCTTAATCTTCCTCTGACAATTACACACAGGTTCAAATCAAGGTCGCGCGATTTCATACTTGCATTCTGTAACGCGCATCCGGAAATTAACTAATTAGTCTTGTAGGGTACGTGTATGACTTTAATCTGAGATAAATTCACAAGATCTAAAGAAAGTCTGATATTGCAAGCAATGCAATATGTGATGTGACATAGTCTATTAATACTACAGTGGAAGGTAAATACCGTGGTATCTGAGCATTACACCGAGTTATTACTGGCCCACGAGCAGCTACGACAGTATCTCCTGCAAATTGAAGAGCTAGCCGCAGTCCAAGAACGCAAGCGTATTGCCCGTGAAATACATGATTCGTTGGGCAACGCCTTAACTAGTCTTAACATTCAGTTGCAAACGGCCCTCAAGCTTTGGCATATCGATCCCTCTCAAGCAGAACGGTTTTTAACAGAAGCTCAAAGACTGGGAACGGTTGCCATTAATGAAGTTCGTCAATCTGTCAGTTCTTTGCGTGCGAATGATACTCCAGAGCGATCGCTAGAAGAAATGATCGCTTCTGTTGTTGATAATTTTCATCAAGCTACTGGCGTATTACCTTCTACCAGCATTAGCATATCTGCTCCTTTGTCTATCAAGGTAGTAATGACTATCTACCGGATTGTGCAAGAATCATTGACAAATATATGTAAATATGCTCAAGCAACGAAGGTACAAATTCAACTAAACGTCACTCCAGATAACGTATTTCTCGTTATTCAAGACAATGGCAAAGGTTTTAGCCTGTCGCAAAAAAAAACTGGGTTTGGCATCCAAGGGATGCAAGAAAGAGTGACAGCCTTACAGGGTAATTTGAATATTGAAACTGAGCCAGGCACTGGTTGCAAGATCACTGTCGAACTGCCCTTGCTAGAAGTTCCCGTTTTGGAAAAAAAAACCCCAAAAGTAGATTTTTCTTTGACAATTTCCCAAAAGAACAAGACAAACTCCCAATTCTGTTCTGTACTATCTCTGGAACAGTATAACCACCTAGAAAATATTTTTATAAAAATTGTGGGCCCAGTTGCTCCGACATTATTAAAGCAAGTCGCGGCAAAGGCACACAGTCGCAAAGAACTCGTTGATAATTTGGCAGTTCACATGACTGGAAAACAACGCCTTGAGTTTGAAAAAAAGGCAATGTGTATTTTCCAGGAATCTACAACTACATCAGAGAATCAACTAGATGATTTACCTTGCAATGAGAGCTTTCTACGTCAATGCGAACGAAATTTAGCTGAATTCATCGGTCCAATAGCATCTTTTCTTGTTCAAAAAACTGTCAAAAAAAACCCTCATCTGTCCCGCGCTGAACTTGTGGAAATTCTGGCAGCAGAAATTCCCAATCCACAAAAAGCTTATAGCTTTCAGCAACACTTACTTTCTAACTTAAATTGATTAAATTAATTATCTTGTCCACGAAGCAGCTTTAGAGCTATTTCCAAACTCGATTTCATCCGGTTAAATGCTACTGCCAATCCACCAATTTCATCATTAGATTTTTCTTCAAAATCGACACTCATATCACCAGTGCTAACTCGTTGAGCTATTTTTTCCATTTTTCTAATTCGCTGAATGATTGCTTTTTTGATTAAGAAATTCAGCAAGAGAACTATGATAGCAAAAATAGCAATTAAAAGTCCCATCATTAAAGACCAAGTATGAGCAGCATCTTTAAAGACTTCTTCAGAAGGAACCGAAATTATTTGTGCAGCAACAATTTCATTAAGTCGCCAACCAAAGCCATGTTCTGTTCCATAAGTTGCCAACAAACTCTTAGGAGCTTTATCTACTGTTGAATGACATTCAAGACAACTCGGTTGTGTAACAGCTAATGGTCGGGCGATGTAAAATACCTCTCCTTGAGGAAGGTTGCGAAAACCAGTAATTTCTTTATTGTTGGAATTTTGTCGAAAACGTTCGACAAGCTGGGCTTCAAAACGATCGGCTTTATCTCGCAAATTAGTAGGATTCAGTGTTGCTTCTCTATATATAAAATTTTTATATTCTTCGTCATTGCGAAATTTTTCAAATATTTTTATAGCAGAGTAAGCAGGTACTGTTTCAGGAATAAATTGTGCTTCAGTTTCTAATCTAGATTTAAGTAGGGGATTTATGCGATCCTGTGTATACGTTCTAACTGAATTCATTGTACGCATCAGAATTAGCGCTTTAGAAGTCACTTCATTTTGCGCTCTATGCTGGAGTAAAGTTGATAGGGCAGTACTAGTCACTAAAATACTAATGATAAAAACTAGTATTAGAAGCAAGTTGACTTTAGTGCCAATATTTAAGTTTTTTAACATATATTTTTCTCATTCAATTGACACACTATTCTAGTATCTTAGCCGATTCGACAATATTTCTAGTTATACATATCAGATAATTTAAAATTCTAGAAATACTCTTTTATTACTGTTCGGTAATGCTAGCTATTACTTCCAAAAAAGCTATGAGATTAATCATAAATTAACCATGATTCACTTAACTATCATTAATAATGATTAAGCAATTTTCACGTCGTGACTTTCTTCTATTTCTACTATCTTTAACAGTAGCCTGTCAATCAAAATCGAAATACCAAGGTGAGTTAACTATTGGGGCTATAAATTACAGTGGCGGAGAACAAATAATTAACGAGTACGCTAAGTTCAATAGCTACTTGGGTGAAAAAATGAAGGCATACATTCAGTTAGAGCCTGCTTACAATGAAAATCAAGCAATTGAGCGCTTAAAAGAACGCTCTTGGTCATTAGTATTTGCTCCACCAGGTTTAGCAGCTATTGCAATTTCTCGTTATCAATACACTCCGCTTTTTCCTTTAATTGGTGATAGTAATTTGCGCTCAGTTATTGTTGTAGGAAAAGATAGCTCGCTTGGCGAATTAAAAATGCTAGAGGGTCAAACTGTTGTATTAGGTCAACCAGGTTCAGCAACAGGATATTATTTACCCCTTTACAACCTTTATGGTCTGACATTGGCAGAGATTTTATTCGCACCTACACCTAAAACAGTTTTAGAATGGGTGGCCCAAGGTAAAGCTACTGCTGGTGCGGTTTCAATCGCAGAATTGGATCTTTACGGTTCGCAGTTAAGCCAGAGTGGATTTCGCATACTTTTTAAAGACCCTCATTTGATTCCACCTGGTGTTGTTTTGGTTGGGCCGAGTGTGGAACGCAAAAATCAAGAGTACATCCGCCGAGCCTTGAATGAATTTCCTTCAAGTTTGGCTCAAGAGGTAGGGTATGTACCTAATGGAAAAGTACCAGATTACTACTACATGATTGCTGTAGTAGAACGGGTAATGGCGATCGCTTCCCAACTGCAAAACAAACCTGTTCGTTTATTTTGAGTTGATTAAGGGTTAATTTCACTCTTTTAATTTTTTCATAGTAGAAATTTAACCAGAAACAAATGACAGATCCCCTACTTCTGACCAGAAGTAGGGGATTTTACACATTTACTGAAATCTGCTTACGACTTTCGTTGAGCAGCTAAGTAAATTTGTCTACAACTTTCGTTGAGCGATCGCCCCAGGCTCCAACAAAAGTCTAGAAGTTGCTGTTTGATGCTGCAATTGGATTTAAAAGATTCAAAATAGGTAGTTAACGAGGTCAGTTTTGGCAACAGTTGCCACTTGATTATGAGTCTCTCATTTCCCGTCCGCTCAAATCCATTTCGCTTTCTGCTCTATACCGAATGGGGGTTAGTGGCAACTTGTGCTGTAGCTGACTCCCTACTGTCTGTTATTTTTTCGCGATCCCCTCATTTATCGATTCCACCCCTGTTGATTTTGGTTGTCTTCGGTTTCATGGGGTTGGTACTGCCTAGTGGCAAAACAGTTTACAAAGTACTTTATACAGCTATTGAAATCGGGCTAGTTTTATTTGGAGCAGCGTTAGGATACTTACAATTGTGGCCCGTGCTGTTGATTATAGTGGTAATCCGCAGTAGTTTTTTGTTTGATTTGTCGGGGCGCTACCTACTAGCTGCTTTGGTTTTTTTCCTGTTCTTGGTTCTACAGATCAAGATTAATAGCAATATTGGCTTGTCTGTTTCACTCTCGGAGCAAGGTAGATTTTGGCTGAGCCAATTGAGCTATGTGCTGCTGTTTGGCATGGCATTATTGTTTTTGCTGCAACTGGTGAATATGGTACTGAGCGATCGCCAGATGCGGGAACAACTGACAATTGCTTGCGAGCAACTGCGACAGTACACCCTGCAAATGGAAGAACTTGCCGCCGTGCGGGAACGCAACCGCCTTGCCCACAATGTCCATGATTCTCTCGGACATGCTTTGGCTGCCTTGAATATTCAGTTACAAGGCGCTCTCAAATTTTGGCAAGTAGATCTAGAGCAAGCCCATCAGTTTATTGTCGAGTCCAAACGGCTTGGTTCTATGGCTATGCAGGAGGTTCGTAGTTCAGTCAATACGCTTCGTGCTGATGTACCAAAAGAGCGGTTTCAGACAGCGATCGCATTTCTTATGCAGGAGTTTCATTATGCCACAGGCATTTTGCCTACTACTCAATTGAACTTAGATGTTCCTTTACCTGTAGAGGTTGCCAAAATGCTCTACCGGCTTATGCAAGAAGCACTGAAAAATATCTACAAACACGCGGAAGCAACAGCAGTTAATATTCAGTTGAGTGCTACCCCAGAGCAAGTCAATCTCACTATTGAAGACAATGGCAGAGGATTTCAATTAGATCAAAAACCGCTGGGGTTTGCTCTCCAAGCAATCCGAGAAAGAGTTACCCTCTTAAAAGGTCAATTCCAAATTGAAAGTAGTCCAGGTGCTGGTTGTCGCATTACTGCGAGACTACCCTTATCAGAATCCTCAGTTACTATATCGCAGCCTGCGAGAGTAATCTCAGATCAAAGCTGGAAACACCCTACCCTCCAGAAAAGTTTTGTACAAAAATGTCAGCGCGATCTCGCTGAATTAATCGGCCCGATGGCGATCGTTGTAGTTCAGGAAACAATAAAATCTTCTGAGCAACTTTCTCCAGAAGAACTGGTATTGAAGTTAGTAGCAGAGATTGGAGACTCCAAAAAAGCAGTGGAATTTCGGCAGCGCTTACTTTCTTAGTAGATCGGCACGAATAAAGTTAACTCGTAAGGGTCGTCATTTGTCATTTGTCATTAGGAGCCAGGGGCTGCTTAATTCTCACCTGCTAGGTTGAACCTGGTAACGAGGGTTTGGAGGCTCCGCCTCCGATCTGTTCCATAGGGGTGCAGCACCGGGGCGCACAGCAAAGGATGAAAATCTCTCTTCCAATGACGCCAGGTGCTACAACGGGGGCAACCACCAAGGGCGCACTGGCTCCCCAATGCCTCATGCCCAACTTTCAAGACAGTCCCCCCACGGACTTTTCACCCACAACGAGGGAATAAAAATCTCTTCGGCGATCTCCAATCCCCGATCCCTTTTACATATTGCTGCCACATCCGACTTTAGTCATAGCTAATTTTACTTATTCAGTCAACGAAAGTTAGAGGTAGTTTATATATTTCGTTGCACAGGGATTCAAGACATTCTTCAGATGTTTTTACCTTATTAAATTTTTACGATGAAGATAATGCTATAGAAATAAAAAATGGATTTTTCATGAATATGAAAACTAAGAAAAATGATAAATAATTCCAAGCTTGCCAACAAATTTACCTTGCTCCTATCGCTAGTTTTTATAGGGGCGATCGCGTTTAGTGGATTGGCTTTATCAAAGGCACTTGAATACACAGCTGAAAATGAAATCAACTACAGAGCGCAAGTGCTGATGCAAATGGTCAATTCAGTTAGAGACTATAGTAGTAGCCACATAACAAGCTTGTTAGAGCCTTATCTAAAAAATCAGGAAAAGTTTGTTCCTGAAACAGTACCTAGTTATGCAGCTAGGGAAGTATTTGAGAATCTACGCGACAAAAAAGAATATCAACATTACCTTTACAAAGACGCCACACTTAACCCAACAAATTTACAGGATCAAGCTGATGAATTTGAAACTAATCTTATAGAAAACTTCCGTAATAACTCAAGCTTGCAATCCAAATCAGGTTTTCTGACTGCATTTGGAGAGCAATTGTTTTATAGTGCCCGTCCTTTTTCTATTCAAAATCCCAAGTGTCTTAGTTGCCATAGCACTCCCGAAATGGCACCCAAGAGCCTTGTAGAAACCTATGGAACAGAGCATGGTTTTGGATGGAAGCTCAATGAGATCCTCGGTATTCAAATAATTTATGTTCCTGCCAGTCAAGTTTTTGAGAACGTTCGCAAGAATTTTTCCTTATTCATTGGTATTTTTATTGCAATTTTTGCCTTGGTCATTATTCTGATTAATTATTTGTTGAAGCTAAATGTAATCCAACCTATCAAACCAATGGCTCAACTGGCTCAAAAAATTAGTACTGATACAATTAATTCTGATGAAGCAAAAGAGTATGAAATTAAAAATCTGACAGTACTTGTTAAACGCACTGACGAATTAGGACAGTTGGGGCGAGTCTTTCAGAAAATGGTTCGTGAAGTCTACGCTCGCGAGCAACGCCTAAAACAACAGGTGCAGGAACTCCGCATCAAAATAGACGAAACCAAGATGGCTCGCCAAGTGGATGAAATTGCTCGCAGTGAATACTTCCAGAAATTACGCAAAGAGGCAAAAGATATTAGAAATAAATGGTCAGAATCAGATGAATAAGTGTTGGTGGTTGTAGAGACGTGCCATGGCACGTCTGTACATTGGTTAGTGGTTGGTGGTTGGTTGTTGTTTGGAAGTACAAGTAACTACCGAGTTAATTAAATAGTTCACATCAGGCGTAATTTTGAAATTTTAACTCTGAATTGAGGATATTTATTATGTCTAAAGTCATTTCTATCCATTCATTCCGTGGTGGAACAGGTAAATCAAATGTAACTGCTAATATAGCCACTTTGATCGCTCGTTCTGGTAAGCGGGTTGGTATTGTTGATACTGATATTCAATCGCCTGGAATTCATGTTCTTTTTGGTCTCGAAGAAGATAAAGTAAGCTACACCCTGAATGATTATCTGTGGGGTCGCTGTCCGATTGAAAAGGCTGCTTACGACGTTACACCACTGCTGAAAATGAAGCAGAAAGCCCCTGCAATCAGAGGTAATATTTATCTAATTCCTTCCAGCATCAAGACTGGTGAGATTTCTCGCATTTTGCGTGAGGGATACGATGCACGCCTGCTTAATGATGGTTTTCAGCATTTGAGCAAACGCTTAAAACTGGATTATCTTTTTATTGATACTCACCCTGGCATTAACGAAGAAACCCTACTGTCTATTATTATTTCCAACATCCTTGTGGTCATCCTTCGACCAGATCAGCAGGATTACCAAGGTACGGCTGTAGCTGTTGATGTGGCTCGCAAGTTAGATGTTCCTAGCATTATGCTGGTAATCAATAAGGCATTGCCAACTTTTAACTTTCAGGCTTTGCGGCAACAAATAGTTTCAACCTACGGTACAAATGTGGCTGGCATCTTACCTGTGTGTGAAGAAATGTTTTATCTGGGTAGCAGCGATATTTTCAGCTTGCGCTACCCCGATCATCCTTGGACACAAGAAGTAAGTGCGATCGCCAAGCATATCCTTAACCATAGGTGAAGTACCCCGCACTCCGTGTTTATCTCAACCAAGAGTTACAAAAAACCCCGCTTGGTCATTAGTCATTGGTCATTAGTTAGTGGTTAGTGGTTAGTGGTTAGTAGTTAGTAGTTAGTGGTTAGTGGTTTACTACTCCCCCACTCTCCCCATCTCCCCATCTACCCACCTTCCCCTACTTATCGTCCCGCACAGGTAGCGGTGTATCCAAAATTTCCATCAGCAACTCTAGGCGGGATGGACGTGATAGCAATGGAACCAGGTTTGGCAAAGAGTAGTAGTCACCCGCAAAAGTGAAAGTATCCACAGGTACTTGCTTTTCCTTCAGCTTGCCTTCAACGTAATCACACCATTGTCCCACTCGGACGATGATGACGTTAGGCATTACTCCCAAATCTCGCTGATAGGCTTGGTAAGCTTCAGCAAAGTATGGCTGGGTGTTTTCGCCTTCGTCGGTGACAATGATAATTTGTTCTACTAGCTGCTTTTTCAACCGCATGGTTTCCAGTCCCGCACCGATGCTAGTCCCACCGTTAGCAAAAATGTGCTGAAACGCTTTTTCCCAGTCTGACAGTTCTGTACCCTGTGCTTTCACTGGGTAAGCAATGGTGTCAAAAGCATACACAAACAAGTCTGCTTCGGTGATGCCAGAAATCAAGGCGGCAATTTGCTTACCCACTTCTAGCGCTATATCCATGCTTCCGGACTTGTCAACCAACAAGGCTGTTGGCTTGGCAATTTTACCGCGCTTTTTGACTTGCTCGTTCGCGACTTTTTCTAGCTTTGCAGCTGTTTCTGTATCCAACTGGGTGACATCGGCGGCGACTGTGGCTTTGAATGCAGAGACGCGATCGCTCTTTGCTGCTTGTTCCAACTTCCCATCAATCAATTCCTTGACTTCTGGGTGTTCCATTGCACCGCGTTGTTTGAGGGATTTGAGGTTGTTAATTACCTCTTGCGGTGACATGGAGTTAATCAACGCTACCAGCACCGTTGGTGTGAGTTGCTTCACCGCACCAATGGCAATGGTATAAGGGATGTTATGCTCGACAATCAAAGCTGCTTGTTCGGCTGGTGTGGCTGCTTTTGCCACTTGCTTGAGAATAAAGGCAAGGCTGTCTTGTGGTGGAGTATCTTTGAACAACACCGCATCTGCACGCATATTTGGCTTAATATGCAAAGTTGCATACAGGTGCTTCATTGCCTTGCGTCCGCGTAAAGCAGCGCGATCGAAAAGCTGAGGGTTGATTTCCCGCGCTTGCAAATAACGCCGCACGGCGGTACGCGTACAACGCGGAACTTTACCTAGTTGCTGCTTCATAAAGTCTACAATTCGCGCCACTTGGTAAGGTGGAAACTCTTGCAGCATGACAAACCCAGCGTCGCGGTGTGCATTCACATTGCTTGTCAGCAAATGTCCCACAAACACTTCTTTGTGGTCGCGGACATCACCGTTATGCTGATACCATACAGCCAGGTGTCCGTAGAAAATCGGGTCAAGTTCTACTATTAATTTATGGAATTCTGCTACCTTCTCCAGTTCGCGGTGAGGAGTTGTCAGCAAGCTGTTGAGAAGTTCTAAACGCAAGTCGCGTTCTGCTGTATTCATGGGTACTACCTCCATTTTGTGAAGAGTTGTGCGGAGGTAGTTGTCGCACGTTTGCGAGTGAATAATCACCGCGCAAGTCGAGAAAGCTGTTTGTTTATACATGGGAATCGAACCCATCTAATCGGTTAACAGCCGAGTACTCACCATTGAGTTAGTATGTAAGCTTTCTCTGTTAGGGCGCGGCGACAACTACCGTTTTAACTTGAGGAAGGCTGGATGTCAATCAAAGGTTTTAAGTCTGGTTCAATCCAGCTAGTACGAGCCTCCCAAGACATCAGTAAATCCTGACTGTAGTATTGCTGTGGAAGATACTTATTACCGTAACTATTGATTAGTCCATTAGTCAGCTGCAATAGCGAATCTTTTCTGTTGTTAACTGACAAATAACGACGCACCATCTGAATCCAAAATAGAGTGAGAGTTTCGTGATAGCCGCTATTTTTTGTAGTTTGAATACCCATAGCTGCGTTATACCGCTGGATACTTTGGCGAATGCGATCGCTTCCTTCTTTTTCACCATATTGTGTGAGATACCATAATGCAACTGTCAAATGTGCAGTATGATTCCACTCACATCGTGGCAAAGTGCAATGATTGAATGCAGCTAACAAATTTTCGATTTCAGCAACTGTCTGAAATTTGCTACATTTATCACTCATTATTGAGTTAAATAATTTATAATTTTAAACACTTCGCGCAAGTTGAAAAAGCTGTTCGTTCATACACAGGGATCGAACCTGTTACACTTACTTTATCAGAGTAATGCTCTACCAATTGAGCTAGTATGTAAGCTTTTTATGTTAGGGCGCGAAGTGAAAGATTGATTGCCCCACACAAGTTGGAAAAGCTATTTACATTTTGACTTTACCAATTTGTCTACATCGCCAAACAGTGGCGATGGTAGGAGTCGTAGACGCCCACAGGGCGGCTTCCCGTAGGGTACCTACAAGTTCCTTGCGGAACAATTATGTATGTAAGCTTTACCTGTTAGGGTGCGGGACAAATTTTTATCCGTAAACTGCTTCTGGTCTTACTATTAAATCACCACTTGGTCTGCGATCAATTATGTAAGATTCAAAGCGATTTAATTGCACATCAAAATGTTGTGCTAGCCGTTCTTTGATAGCGAAATCATTCATGCTTGTTGTTAAGCCCAGTTGTGACTCACTAATATCATATGAACGACCTTCAAAACGAATGTGAACCATACTCACACCTCCTTTTGATATATATTTTGGGAGGTTAAACTCTTTTTATATATTTGACTTTTGTTTGTTGATGTTTATATACTACTCGCATACTACACAATGTGTCAATACCTGAGAGGATTTTTAAAAGGTCTATGACAAGGTGGCAAGACCTTGATTGAATCAAGTTAGTAACCACGATTATTTAGATCCTAATCTGATAAAGATGCCTACAGTTCTACAGCGATCGCTATAGAGTTGTAGGCATGAAGTTACAAAGTATTTATACTCATGCTATTAGCATTTTTTATATAGGAAAAAAGTAGCTTATTTATCTTGACAGTTATTAATTTTTATTTTTGCAGTCAATGCAGATATCTAAACTAACCATCAACTATCAACTACTCACAGCCATCACAAAAAAGGCGTTGCTGAATTTGGTCATGAATTATGTGTGCATACATTTTTGTAGTTCGATGCCAAATCATTGTAGAGACGTAGCAATGCTACGTCTCTACATACCCGTGAATTGTAAATT
>NZ_JACAEU010000175.1:0-5074 GCF_013388695.1 Fischerella sp. | reverse complement strand
ATATGAATTTACAATTCACGGGTATGTAGAGACGTAGCATTGCTACGTCTCTACAATGATTTGGCATCGAGCTACAAAAATGTATGCAAACATAATTCATGACCAAATTCAGCAACGCCGATTAATCTATGTTTGATAATCACAGTCATGAATCGTTGAATCGCGATCGCACCTTTGTGAGTGCTATACCTGCTAGAAAAATCCTCCTCTCGGTAATTTGGCTGGGATTTACCGCTTACACTATATGGTTAGCTCCCCTGGATCAAGCCGATACATGGCCCTTAGCTTGGAAACTGTTGACATTCCAATACGATCAACTCAATGCCATCATCCCAGTAATCTTTTGGCTGATGGGTGTCTGGCCGATGATTTACGGATGAACTCAATACTAGTTCGAGATTAAATCATCGGAGTGAATTTATGCAATCATCAGAAGAAATGAGAAGTAACGACGTAGAGCAAGCACCAGAAGAAAGCAAAAATAAAAACGTAGAAGGATTACCAGAAGAAATCAGAGGAGAACTACCTCGACCAGCTCAACAAATTTACGCTGCTGCCTTCAAAGCTGCCCAGAGCAATGGTATGAGTGAAGAGGGCGCTCGTCAAGTTGCTTGGAATAGTGTCAGGAACCAATTCGAGAAAGGTGAAGACGGAAAATGGCACGCCAAGGGTGAAGTTACCGCCCAACATTTCAAAGCTATCACTACCGGTGGTAATTAAGTCTTTTTTACTTAAATATTAAATTGAAGGTGGTTTGTGCAAATCATAAACCGCCTTTTGCTTATTTGAGAATGGTTGATGGCAATAGACCGAAAGAAATCATTACACTGATATAAGTTCCCTACTGGGATTGACTGCCCATTAGACAAATGACCGAACAAACAGCAAGAATCTGTATTCTGGGTGGAGGCTTTGGTGGTCTCCACACTACCCTGCGGTTAAGCCAGTTACCTTGGGAAGCGTTGCCAAAACCTGAAATAGTTCTGGTAGATCACAGCGATCGCTTTCTTTTTTCTCCTCTCCTCTACGAACTACTGACTGGCGAACTACAAACCTGGGAAATTGCCCCTCCCTTTGAAGAATTGTTACAAGACACAGGTGTGCGTTTTTATCAAGCTACTGTGTCAGGAATTGATATAAACCAGCGACGGGTACACTTACAGGATGGCCCGGAAATCGGCTACGACCGCTTGGTGTTAGCACTGGGTGGCGAAACACCGTTAGACATGGTGTCAGGAGCGGCATCTCACGCTTATACTTTCCGTACAATTGCGGATGCATATCGCTTGGAAGAACGCTTGCGAGTATTGGAAGAATCCGATACAGATAAAATTCGAGTGGCGATTGTTGGCGCTGGTTACACTGGTGTAGAGTTAGCGTGTAAACTAGCAGACAGACTAGGGCAAAGAGGACGCTTTCGGTTAATTGAAGTAACTGACCAAATTTTAAGAACCTCTCCAGAGTTTAACCGCGAAGCAGCTACGAAGGCTTTGGAAGAAAGAAGTATATTTATTGACTTAGAAACCAAGGTAGTTGCGATCGCCCAAGATACCATTTCCTTGGAATATAAAGGTCAAGTAGATACCATCCCTGTAGATTTAGTGATTTGGACAGTAGGAACGAGAGTTGCGCCTGTAGTCCGAAATCTTCCTTTCAAGCAAAATCAGCGCGGTCAAATCACTACCACACCGACTCTCCAAGTCCTTGACCATCCAGAAATTTTTGCCTTGGGAGATTTGGCAGATTGTCGCGATGCCGAAGGACAGCAAATTCCCGCCACAGCCCAGGCAGCTTTCCAACAAGCCGACTATGCAGCTTGGAACATCTGGGCAACTCTGACTCATCGCCCTCTACTTCCCTTCCGCTATCAATACTTAGGCGAAATGATGACATTGGGGATAGACAACGCCACTTTCACTGGTTTGGGCATTAAACTAGAAGGTTCTTTGGCTTACCTCGCTCGTCGTCTTGCCTATCTGTATCGAATGCCAACTTTAGACCATAAACTCAAAGTTGGTTTTAACTGGCTAGCTCGTCCTATTATAGAGACATTGTCAAAATAATAAAATGGTGCACTAGACTGAGGTGTTTAGCGTTTTGTCATCAGACATTGCGCTTTGCACCTGATAGATTATTTTTCCAAAATCTAAAATCTAAAATCCAAATATAGTCATAGATTGATGGAACGACCGAAAGTTATTTTTTTAGATGCTGTTGGCACAATCTTCGGCGTTAAAGGTAGTGTGGGTGAAGTTTATAGTCAAATCGCCCGGGAATTTGGCGTCGCAACTTCTGCCGAAACTTTGAATGAAATGTTTCTCCAAAGCTTTAAAGCCGCGCCACCGCCTGTGTTCCCAGATGTACAAGAACAAGATATTCCCCAGTATGAGTTTGAGTGGTGGTTTCAAATAGCCTCCAACACTTTTAAACAAGCAGGGGTTTTTGAGCAATTTTATGATTTTTCGGCTTTTTTTAGCGAAGTCTATATCCACTTTGGTACAGCCGAACCGTGGTTTGTCTATGACGATGTCATACCAGCTTTGACAAAGTGGCAAAAGATGGGAATTGAACTAGGGATAGTGTCGAATTTTGATTCCCGCCTCTACTCAGTGTTGCAGGCTTTGGAACTGAGAGACTTTTTCAGTTCCATCACCATTTCTACCCAAGCAGGCGCAGCCAAACCCGATCCCCAAATTTTTGCCATTGCCTTAGAAAAACACAACTGCGAACCTGCGGCAGCATGGCATATTGGAGACAGTATTGCAGAAGATTATCAAGCCGCAAAAGCAGCGGGATTAAGAGGTATTTGGATTAATCGTGGTAATGAGTGATTGTAGAGACGTACCATGGTACGTCTCTACATTGGTTAGTGGTTAGTAGTCTGTAAATGACAACTACTAACTACTATCTACTATCCACTAACCATTAATTGCCTTGCCTCATCTTCTAGTAAGCGGATGAGGTTTTGGTCTCCCTTTTCTTTGGCTACTTGCAGCCGGTGTTCTAGATTATGGCGAATATGGACGAGATGAGTATTGGCTAAATCCTGACTAGATGGTTCGCGTCTACCATGAGTAGCCGCAGTGGCATTAGCACTGTATTGTTTCCGCTGTCTCATCACTTCCACATCCAGTGGATCGCCAATACAATAGGGAACTCCGCGATACTTCAACTCAGCCACTGGCTGAGGTACAGGAATGTGTCTGGGATAATAACGTTGCCAACTCGCACCACGGTACTTGCCACCAATTTCTCCTGGGGTCATTTCCACGGCGAGAGGATTGTGTTCATAATCAACACCGCGATAGGTAAGTTTCATTTGCTTCGCCTCGCTTTTAATTTTTTGTAGGTTGGAATTAAATGAGGCGCGTTCCTTCAGGATGTCTCCTTACTTCCGTCTCCTCGCTGATTGTCATGCTAAGCGGAGTATCTACGCTTTACTGCGTTACGCAGAGAATGACAACTAAAGCCTGTGAATGCAATTTGGCGTCACATGCTAAGGAGATGAACGATTTTATTTCTGTATTTATTGTAACATTTTTTTCGATTTGTCAAGAAAATATTATAAAAAATTAATCATCACCACTGTGACTGTGAGTTCGCAAGCTTTCCAGTTTAGACGGGTGACATGGCGATCGCTGACATGTTGCCATCTACGAAGGCGTTGATTGTAAGCACAAAGAATCTCATTAAGCTTTAATCAACGGCAGTGTAACAGTAAAGGTTGTACCTACTCCCACTTCACTATTAACTGCAATCTCACCTCCATGTGCCTCTAGACACTTTTTAACAATCGCTAAACCCAAGCCAGTGCCAGGAATTGTACCGACATTGCCAGCACGATGGAATGGCTCAAACAATTGCTTTTGGTCTTCTTGGGGAATACCTATACCCTCATCTTGAATCCGGAAGATTACGGTTTGATTTTGAAACAATAGTTCAAAATAAACATTACTATTCGGATATGAATACTTAATAGCATTACTGAGTAAATTTCCTAAAATATGGCGCAACAAATTTTCGTCGCACAATGCTTCACCCAGTTCCTCACTAGTTGTGAATACAAGCTTAATATGCTTCTCGGCTGCAACTAGTTGAGCTTCTTCAAGTAGTTGGCAACAGAAATCTTTTAAATCTAGTAAACTAAAATCACGTTGAAGTTTACCTGAATCAACTCTACCCAATAGAGAAACTTCATCTAATAACTGTGACACATTTTTGATAGCTGAACGAATTAGCTGATAATGAGTCAGCTTTTTCTCTTTGGGTAATTTGTCATCATTGTTTTGTAGCAAGCCCGCTGCCAGCAGGATAGTATTCAAAGGGTTGCGGATGTCATGAGAGAACATGGAGACAAATTCGGATTTGAATTGGTTGAGTTCTTGGGCTTTGACTAACTCTGCCGTTCTCTCTTCAACCCGAATTTCTAACGCCTGATTGACTGCGCGTAATGCTTCTAATGCTTGCTTGCGCTCGATCGCATATCTCAAAGAGCGAACCAATACTTCTACGTTCACCTGTCGCTTGACAAGATAATCTTGCGCCCCCTGCCGCACCGCTTCGAGGGCAAGTTCATCATCATTAGTATTAGTTAATACAACAATCGGTACGCTCGGAGCTTGACTCATCAACGGCGTTAGAGAAGTCAATCCTTGACTGTCTGGTAGTGTCAGATCCAATAAAATAGCATCAAAGCTACATTCTATAGCCGTACAATTACTGAGTAAAACCAAAGCGTCTCTCAATCGCTTAACGTGAACTAGAGTAAATTCACTCTTGTTAGCTTGCTTAAGAAACTCTTGTAACAATCTAGCTTCTGCCAGATTGTCCTCAATCAATAAAATTTTGATTGAGCTTCCAATCATAGTCTGGTTTGGGAATAGGGAATTGGGATTGGGAATTGGCATAAGGGATAGCCCTGCCAAGGTGGGTAAAAAACGAATCATTATCTTAGTAGAGAAGACTATTTTCCTCTTTGTGTCTTAGTGTCTTTGTGTTTCAATCATTCTTTTTTCACCACCCTCCGGGTTCGCCAGTCCCCCATCTCGGCAGAAGCCAAGACGGGGGCTGGACT
>NZ_JACAEU010000174.1:0-31878 GCF_013388695.1 Fischerella sp. | reverse complement strand
ATGAATTATGTTTGCATACATTTTTGTAGCTCGATGCCAAATCATTGTAGAGACGTAGCAATGCTACGTCTGGTCATACCCGTGAATTGTAAATTCATATCTTGATTCAGCAACGCCCCCAAAAAAATGACTGTAATAACAACAGTAAGATTTTTCTAAAACTAGAGTGAGGAAAATAGCCATGAAAATCGCACTGGGAGCAGATTTCTATGGGTTTGAACTGAAGGAGGCAGTTAAGCAACATCTACTTAATAAAGGGATAGAAGTAGAAGACTTAGGTATTAGCGATCGCACTGCCACCACGCCTTATTATGAAACAGCAACTGTGGTAGCTCAAAGGGTAGGAAACCAACAAGCGGAACGGGGTATTTTAGTATGTGGCACTGGTATGGGGATGGCGATCGTTGCTAACAAGCACCCTGGTGTTTATGCGGCTGTGTGTGAGAATCCAAATGCAGCAGAAAAATCTCGCTCGATCAATAACTCCAATATCCTCACTTTGGGAGGGTTCATTACCTCACCTGAAGACGCTTTGGCTATTGTTGACACTTGGTTGAACACCGAGTTTACTCAGGGATGGGAAGCGAGTATTCAAGAATGGTTACAAAACTCGATGCAGGATATTGCCCAGTTGGAGAAGCAACAGTTTGCCAAAGAATAAATGCGATCGCTAAAAATTCCCCTGTTTAATTTGGTTCACCTAATTCCAAATTCTTAAATATGATTCCTGCCAGACGAGTTTATTTATTGTTAATTTTGGGAATTGCGATCGCCCCAATTTTAGCTGTGTTTCTCAGCATTTCCACTAGCATCGCTATTACTTTGCTATTTGATCTGGTAGTTTTGGCATTAATGGTTGTGGATGCTGTGCAAGTTCGCCGTCATCGAGTACAGGTGTTACGCGAATTACTACCGCGATTGTCTGTAGGGCGAGATAATCTGGTTGTGCTGCGAGTCACTTCGGGAAAGGCAAAGGCTGTAATTCAAATTCGCGACTATTACCCAGCTGAGTTTAGAGTATCTCTGCCAACATTAAGCGCTGTTATTCCCAGTCAAACTACTCAGGAATTGACTTATACTGTTCAGCCAACACAGCGGGGAGAGTTTCCTTGGGGGGATATTCAGGTACGACAACTCGGTGCTTGGGGGTTAGCTTGGGATGATTGGAAGATTCCCCAAAGTCTAAAAGTTTGGGTTTATCCAGATTTGGTGGGATTGCGATCGCTTTCTGTTCGTCTGACATTGCAATCTTCTGGTTCTATGCGTCAATTTCGCCAGTTAGGCATCGGTACAGAGTTTGCCGAATTGCGGAACTATCGTACTGGCGATGATTTGCGGTTTATTGATTGGAAAGCGACTGCGCGTCGGGTGGGTACTTACGGCAATTCATCGCCATTAGTGAGGGTGTTAGAACCGGAACAAGAGCAAACTTTGCTGATTTTGCTAGATCGGGGAAGATTGATGACAGCAAGAGTGCAGGGTTTGCGGCGATTTGACTGGGGTTTGAATGCAACTTTATCTTTAGCTTTGGCGGGTTTACATCGGGGCGATCGCGTTGGTGTAGGTGTATTTGATCGCCAGATCCATACATGGATTCCCCCAGAACGCGGGCAAAACCACTTAGGTAGTATAATTGACCGTCTGACCCCGATTCAACCAGTTTTACTTGAATCTGATTATATGGGTGCGGTAACTCATGTAGTCCAGCAGCAAACCCGCAGGGCGCTGATAGTGATTATTACCGACATAGTTGATAGTACCGCCTCTGCCGAACTTCTGATTGCACTTTCTAGACTCACACCGCGCTATCTTTCCTTTGCAGTGACTTTGCGCGATCCCCAAGTAGATCGTCTAGCACACATTCCCCCTTCTGATGACTTAGGAGGAGTTACTACTGCATATACCCGTGCAGTTGCTTTAGACTTATTAGCACAGCGACAGCTAGCATTTGCCCAACTGAAACACAAAGGCGTATTAGTACTAGATGCACCAGCAAATCAGATTACAGAACAGTTAGTAGATAAATATTTGCAACTCAAGGCGCGAAATTTACTATGATTTGGTAATTGGCCCATTACCCATTATCAAATTCCTCGCCCACAAGGGGACGAGGAATTTTAACATCTAAACTAGTTTTGCTACCATCATCTGCAATCAACTAATATATCAACAATAAATTTCCAATTGCAGCAAATCAAACCCAAGATTCTAAAGAAAAGCTTCTCATCTTTATTACTTAACTGTCTACCTTTACGATCTTTGAGCCATTTTTGGCAAACTTGATACTCACCAACAAAGTTCATTTATCAAGAAAACTTGATCCCCCCAACCCCCCTTAAAAAGGGAGGCTAGAAATTACTTCCCCCCTTAAAAAGGGGGGATCTACAATTAATATTCACTTTATAAACCAGATCTAAATTATCTACTTAATCTATCTTTACTGCGGCGACAATAGCCTACCAAAAGCATAAATAATCCCATCCCAACCAAGTATTTTAAAGGTAATGGCACGCGAGGATTAGGAGAGAAAAAACCCTCGATGATGCCAGCAATAATTAACATTGGCACGATGCCAAATACTAACTGCACTGCCTGAGAACCGTAGAATTTCAATGCATCAGCACGGCGATATCGACCGGGAAATAAAAGTGCTTTTCCCAACAAAAAACCTGCACCACCAGCGAAAAAAATTGCCGGTAATTCTAAAGCACCATGTGGAAATACAAACGCCCAAAAAGGATAAGCAAGATTGTTTTGCCCTACGAGAGTGCCAACAGCACCAATCAATAAACCATTAAACACCATTAAAAACGCTGTGTATGCCCCAGCTGTAATTCCACCAGCAACCGCGCCAAAAGACACCGACAAATTATTAATCATAATGTTGCTAGATGCCAAAGGTTCAATCCCAACAATTGATCCCATCCATAATTTATGTTCATCACGAACTTTGCTAACCATACTTTCGGGTACTATTAGCGATAAAAAGCTGGGATCTTGCCATGCATACCACCAAGCAACTAACGCCCCCAGCAAAAACAAGGCGGTGGCAAAAGCAATATACGGCAATGTCTGCTGTATCGCACTTGGCAATCCCCAACGGTAAAATTCCAGTACTGCTTGCCATTCTTGTCGCCGCGAACCTTGGTAAATTTGTGTGTAGGCACGTGTTGTTAATGATTGTAAATTTTGTATCAGAGTATTACTAACTTGTTGAGTGCGGGCACGTGCTAAATCTGCGGAGACAGAACGATATAAACTTGCTAACTCTCTAATTTCTGCTGCTTGCAGCGATTTTAGCCCCTTTTTTTCTACCCGTCTTAACAGCGTTTCCAAACGTTGCCAGTTTGGTTCTCGCCGTGCAATCCAACGTTGAATATTCATAAATTTTGGGAACACTAGCTTTTACTTAGCTTAAGATAGCCTCAAATTTACTACCGTAAATAACAGGAGTATTGGAAATCATGTCATTTAATCAGGGTTCTTCTAGCCCCATCCAACCATTGAGCTTGGGTAATGTTGTCAGTGCGGGATTACGACTATATCGCTCTCACCTGAAAGAATATTTTTTACTTGCTTTGAAAGCTTACGTGTGGTTAATTGTTCCGTTTTATGGTTGGGCAAAGTTTTATGCCCTTGCAGCACTGATTACCCGTTTGGCTTTTGGTGAGTTGGTCAATCAACCCGAAAGTATTTCCTCCGGTCAGCGGTTTGTCAATTCTAGGTTATGGCAGTTTTTCATCACGATGCTGTTAATGTTTCTTTTGAGTGTGGGAATTGGTATCGGTGTTGCGGTTTTATTTATATTTTCTGGTGTTTTATCAGCGGTGCTGTTTGGGGGAATAGGTCAACAAGGAAATCCTGCTACATATATCCTTTTCGGCCTGCTAACTATTGTGGTCGGTATTGTCGTAATAGGAGCGATTTTTTGGTTAATGACAAGATTTTATTTGGTAGAAGTTCCCCTTGCTATTGAAGATAATGTTGATGGTACGTCAACAATTGGTCGTAGCTGGGAGTTAACTAAGGGTTACGTCTGGCGGATTCTTTTGATATCGCTTGTTGCGTTCTTGATCACAATACCTATCCAAATTGTTGTTCAGATTATTAGCACTATTCTTCAGTTAGCTTTTGCACCATTATTACAACAAAATTCTGTTGTTTTTAACCTGCTTTTTGTCGTGCTAATCATGATTTTAAGTTTTGCTAGTGGAGCATTAATTTTACCATTTTGGCAAGCTATCAAAGCAGTAATATACTATGACCTGAGGAGTCGTAGAGAGGGTCTAGGCTTGAAGTTGCGCGATTACGAAATTTAAAAATTATTCAGTTTTGACTACAATGCACATTTTTAATCGTGTTAAATACCAAACGCCAGAAAGTGTAGAACTCGAATTTATTCTGGCGGGAATTGGTAATCGTGCTTGGGCTTTGCTAATTGATTATCTTGTCTTGGCTTCGATCTTAATTGCTTTTCTGATTGCTTGGCTAACAATTTCTGCTCAGCTATTGGATTGGTTAATCAAGATTGTTGGCGGTGACAAGATAGGCATTTGGTTATTTGCGATCGCCCTATTAGTCAATTATTCCATTTACACAGGATATTTTGTCTTTTTTGAAACTTTGTGGCAAGGTCAAACCCCCGGCAAACGCATTGCGAAGATTCGCGTTATTAAGGACAATGGACGCACAATTCGATTGCAACAAGCGGTGCTGCGTGCCTTACTACGACCTATTGACGATACATTGTTTTTAGGAGCATTTCTGATTATTTTTAGTCGCCGCGAAAAACGTTTGGGTGATTGGGTGGCTGGTACGATTGTGATTCAAACCCAACCAAACTCTCCATCAACAAATTTCACTGTTTCAGAACAGGCAACGTTAATCTCTGAACAATTATTGCAAACAGCTCATATATCAGCGATGTTACCCGATGATTTTGCTGTAATTCGCGAGTATTTGCTCAGACGTGACGGAATGTCATCAAAAGCCAGAGGTTCAGTCGCTCTGCGACTCGCCAAGCAGGTCAAAGCTATTATTAATTTAGAAGAATTACCAGAAAGTGTCAGCCCTGATGTATTTTTAGAAGCAATTTACCTTGCTTATCAAAAATTGGGAGATTTTGGTCAAAGGTGATAGTGGGCGATCGCAGCTAATATGGCAAGTGATTGGAGATCCCCCTAAATCCCCCTTAAAAAGGGGGACTTTAACAAGTATTTCCCCCCAATTCATCGGGGGGGATCAAGCAAATATTTGATACTTCTCAAATATCCTCTAAGCTTGAACGTTCTTGTTTTATGTGTGAAAGGTCTCGTTTTAAGCTTGAATGATCGTGTTGCAGATAAATCTCTCTCTGTTTGCTGTGCGATCGCTGCTGTTAATCAAAATGTGTTAGCTCAGATATTGCGCCATTCTCATTAAGAGCCTCCAAGCTATTGCAACTGGCGCAAGAGTCGTCAAAACGCAAAATATCTAAAACCTACCCTTAAAAACCTAACTCCCATAAATCCCTCAACTTTGTGTACAATCTGTGCCTGAGGTTTGGTAAGTTATTAACATAGCTTAAAAAAACAGCAGTTAGGCAAAGAAGGGACGAAATTGAGTTACTATCCAGAAGGCATCCTCCCCCACGGTGGGCAGTTGGTTAATCGCATTGCTACACCGGAACAAAGAGAACTATTTCTCTCGAAAGCCAACTTTCTGCCGCGAGTGCAGCTTGACGCGCGAGCTGTTTCTGACCTAGAAATGATTGCGATCGGTGGTTTTAGTCCCCTGACTGGTTTTATGAATCAGGAAGACTACGATCGCACTGTCACTGAAATGCGCTTGGCTAACGGTACTGTATGGTCAATTCCGATTACACTTTCAGTGAGTGAGGAAGTAGCAGCTCCCCTCACCGAAGGCGGTTTGGTTCGCCTGGATAACCCTGATGGCCGATTTGTCGGGGTTTTAGAACTCACACAAAAATATCGCTACGACAAAAAACGCGAAGCAGTTAATGTCTACCGCACCGATGATGAAAAACATCCAGGTGTGCAAGTAGTCTACAATCAAGGCGCGGTAAATCTTGCAGGTGATGTGTGGTTATTGGAACGCGATCGCCATCCCCATTTCCCTGCCTATCAAATCGATCCCGCCCAATCTCGGCAATTATTTAAGCAAAAAGGCTGGAAAACTGTTGTTGGTTTCCAAACTCGCAATCCCATCCACCGCGCCCACGAATATATCCAAAAATGTGCGTTGGAAACCGTAGATGGTCTATTTTTGCATCCTTTGGTAGGGGCTACTAAAGATGATGACATCCCTGCCGATGTGCGGATGCGCTGTTATGAAATTTTGCTAGAACAATACTATCCTCAAGATAGAGTGATTTTGGCAATCAATCCCTCGGCAATGCGTTATGCTGGCCCTCGTGAGGCAATTTTCCATGCCTTGATTCGTAAGAACTACGGCTGTACTCACTTTATCGTCGGACGGGATCATGCAGGCGTTGGCAATTACTACGGCACTTATGATGCTCAATATATCTTTGATGAGTTTACTCCAGAAGAGATAGGCATTGTGCCAATGATGTTTGAACACGCCTTTTACTGCACGCGCACCAAGCAAATGGCAACGACTAAAACCAGTCCTAGCAAGCCAGAGGAACGTGTTCACCTGTCGGGTACAAAAGTACGGGAGATGCTGCGCCGGGGCGAGTTACCCCCACCAGAATTTTCCCGTCCAGAAGTAGCGGCTGAGTTGGCACGGGCAATGAAAGTACCAGTGTGATTATAAATTATGAATTATGAATTATGAATTATGAAATTTTCAGCATTCATCATTCATAATTCTCACCAATCCCCATTGCCCCTAATCCCCACTCCCTTGCGGTCGTGGGGGCCCCGAGTTCCCCAATCCCCAATTCCCAATTCCCAATTCCCAATCCCCAATCCCTTTTTCTAGAACCAAACTTTACACTACAGGCCTCAGATCGATAAGCTTACATAAGCTGAAGGACTGAGGGCTGATAGCTAATTATGAAGCGGCGAACGTTTTTGCAACGGTTTGGCTCTATTCTCGCGGCATTGGGTGTTGCCGAGGCTGAGTGGTTCAATTTTGGAACTCGCTATCAACAGGCATTGGCACAACCCAGCCCGCGCAAATTGGCGTTATTAGTAGGTATTAACCAATATCCAGAAAGTCCGGCACTGAATGGTTGCCTGGTGGATGTAGAACTACAAAAGGAAGTTTTGATCCACCGCTTTGGTTTCCAACCGTCAAATGTCTTGTCTTTGACTGACGAACAAGCCAGCAGAAAATTTATTGAGTCTGCTTTTTTAGAGCATCTCGTGCAGCAAGCAAAACCTGGTGATGTAGTTGTCTTCCACTTTAGCGGCTATGGCAGTCGGATCAGGTTGGTGAATTCACCAGAAACTGTGCAAAATGCTTTGATTTGCGCTGATGGGATAGAAGAATCACCTGCACAAGAGACTCAAACTGTCAATTATTTATTAGAAGAAACGCTGTTGTTGATGCTGCGATCGCTCCCCACAGAAAAGGTAACAGCAGTATTAGACACCAGCTACTACGCTCCTACTAACTTCTTATCTGCGGGGCATTTGCGAATTCGCGCCCGCCAGATGCCCACACAAGCCGTTTTGGCAGATGCGGAACTAGACTTTCAAAAAAGACTACAAGAAAACGCCGCCACGGAATTGCCTGCGGTGGTGATGTCTGCAACATCCAATCCCAATCAGTTGGCGCAGGAGATACAACAATCAGGTTTTAGTGCGGGATTATTTACCTACGCCTTGACGCAATATCTATGGGAGACTACACCAGCAGTAACAATACCTGTATTTGTCTCCCGTGTGGGAAGTACAATACAGCAGTTGGGTAGCCTGCAACAACCAGGCTTATTGACAGGTAAAAAGAATCTACAGCGAGTCCAGCTAAGCGAGAATTTTCTCCAAGAAGCCCTTGGTGCAGAGGGAGTAGTGACGGCAACAGAAGAGGATGGCAAAGTACATGTGTGGTTGGCAGGATTGCCACCCCAAGTGTTGGAATACTACGGTGTGAATTCTCGGTTGACTCTGGTGAGCGAAGCAGGGCCAAATATAGAGTTAATATTGCGATCGCGTAGTGGCTTAACAGCAAAAACACGGATTTCGTCTTCTGAAGGTAAAATTTCTCCCCAAGTCGGACAACTCGTGCAAGAAGCAGTGCGAGTTTTACCTCGAAATATTAATCTAATAATTGCCCTAGATGGGGGGCTGGAAAGAATTGAACGGGTAGATGCGACAAGTGCCTTTGCCACAGTTGCCAACGTATCGAGTGTAGTAGCAGGAGAACAACCCGCTGATTACGTGTTTGGCAAACTTCCAGACGCGAAGAGTAAAGACTTAATCGCGTCTACCTCATTGTTAGTTTCTCCCAGTCGTTATGGTTTATTTTCTCTGGGTAGCGAGCAAATCCCCAGCACCCTTGGCGAAGCCGGAGAAGCAGTAAAAGTAGCGGTGCAACGGTTAGATTCCAAACTGCAAACTCTGCTGGCAGCGAAATTATGGCAACTCACAGATAATGAAGGTTCTTCTCGCTTGCATGTCAAAGCCAACTTAGAAATAATCAGCACTATTGCGCCTCGGGTGGTGATGCAACGTGAAACACAGCGAACTGCGAGTGCCCAAACCGCCAGTAAGAAATTAGTTAGTCATGAACTTGGACATATGCCTACCGTACCTATCGGTAGCCGGGTACAGTACCGGGTGCAAAACATGGGCAATAGCCCAGTATATTGCATGCTTCTGGGACTAAATAGCGCTAGAAATGCGATCGCGCTTTTCCCGTGGCAAAAAGTTACAGAAACTGACGGTTCCCCAGACAAACCCCCGCTTAATGATATCGTCATTGCTCCCGGAGAAACACTCACCTTACCACATACCGCAGCTGGTTTTGAATGGGTGATACAGGGGCCAGCTTTCTTCAATGAAACCCAATTAATTTTTAGCACTGCCCCCTTTAGCCAAACCCTACATGCATTAGAAACTGCCAAACATCCCCGCGCCGATAATCAACGCATTCTACCACTGCTAAACCCCCTAGAAGTCGCCCACGCCGTACTGCAAGATTTGCACAACGCCAGTACAGTCAAAGCCGATCCGAACACCATCCCTGCTGACTCCTACGTCTTGGATGTGAATAATTGGGCGAGTTTGAGCTTTGTTTTTCAGGTAGTTTAAGTGAAACAGTAATTATGCCAATCACCTACAGGTTGATAAGTAACAGTAAACTGAAAATCTTGATCTAACTCAATATCATGGTCTGTAATTTGAGTTTCCTCAAATAATTCGCGTAAAGCACAACTAATTTCATCTTCGCCTGTTTCAATTTGTCCTTTTGGTAAGTCGTAACAGTGACTTTTCAACAGAAGTAAAAAACTCATCTGTGGTTGCGATCGCATAACTATTACACCACAGGATTTTTTGTTTCGCATTCTTTATTTACACAAATAAATGAGTAAATTCATATATTAAATCAATCCTACCCTTGCGTAACATTGCTGGATCTAATCTTTCTGTGGTGTTGCAAGTCATTAACACAACCAATCGCTGCTGCATGTGAATACCAGAGTCATCAATCACACTCTGGTACAACGTTCCATCTAGCAAACCCAAAATGTGTTCGGTTTTATTATTGTATTGTGCTACTTCACTAGCACGGTCTTGTGCTAAGTTATCTGCCTCGTTAATAATAATACAAATGCGTTCTAGATATGTAGGCGGTACAAAATTGGCGATCGCATCATGATCCAAAATAAAAATCACATATCCAAGTGGCACAAGAATTTCTTTTGCTACTGCTTGTGTCCATGCTGTTTTACCAGTTCCTGGTTTGCCATGTACCAAAATCGCTAATTGATGTTGATTGAGAACCGCCTGCTGCACTACATCAGTAAAGCTTTGTATATCTGTCGGAAAACTCCGAATAGAAAATAGGCTGTGAACCTTACCAACGCGGCTTTGATATCCACTCAGCATGATTGCTAAATCATAAGTCGCTTTGTTAATTAATGGAGATAGACTTTTTGCCATTAAAGTATAATGTCTTCTACCTCTTTCAAAGGGATCAATTTGCAACCAGATATCATCTTTAGACCAGTAAGCATAGACAGTGTTGACAACATCTAAGCGTTCCCAACTCACAAATTTATCAACCGGAAAATAAAAATCTCGTTCTAAATAGTATTGGGTAATAATATCAGGACATCCCAATAATTGTAAAACTCGCATGACAGTAATTTCTTGCAGACGGTTGAGAACATAATCAATAGGAATGCTGCTACGACTGACAAACTGAACTATAGGTGTATCGGTACTTAAAACATCTTTGTAACGATAATCAGGTGTAAGTGGATCTGGTGTGATGTAATTCCAAAATTTTTCAACTTCATAGCGCGTATTTTCCGAGGCAATATTCAATAAATTTGCCCACCAAGCATAATTATTGCGTCCCAAAGTTTCTGCTATGCTACTTGCTAAATTAAAACTTTTCTGGGTTAACTCCCGCGTATCGTTGCACATCAACTGCCATAAAAACTCCCAGTCAAAATCCCGATGAAAAGGACGCCAACCACTGGCAAGTAAACCTTGACGATTGTTATTTGCAGGAGAGCCTTCGTTGTATCTAAAATAGTCAAATTCCATATTTTCTATAGTGCAGCGTTAATGGAGTTAAGCTCGGCAGATGTACGCATTTATAATAGATTTTTCCAGTACTATCAACCACTTGCGTGCAAGTCGCCACAGCAAAGCGTCCGTCAATTGAAAGGAACTCTAGGAGTGAGTTATACCATTTCACTATCAGTCTGATACATCTGGCGATCGGGAAGACAAGGAAGACAAGGGAGAGGATTTGTATCAATAATTTTGTGTAACACAACATAATACAAAAGTAACAACTGTGTCAAGTCTCCGATTTCTTTAGATATAGCTTTTAGCTTTTTTTACAGAGTTTTACAGATCGGTAACATCACTCCGGTTGGTTGTGTAGTTCTTCGTAGAGAGAAATTAGGGGTGCTAGCCCTATGTCCCTAAATCGAGCACATTTCTATCATGACTCGCATTATAGTTATTACCTCCGGCAAAGGCGGCGTGGGTAAAACCACAGTTACAGCGAATCTGGGCATGGCTTTAGCCAACATGGGTTATCAGGTAGCATTAGTTGATGCTGATTTAGAATTGAGAAATTTGGATTTGCTGCTAGGACTAGAAAAACGCATAGTCTACACACTGTCTGATGTTCTAGCTGGAGAGTGCCGTTTAGAACAAGCTTTGGTGAAAGATAAGCGACAACCAGGTTTAGTACTTCTACCAGCATCACAAAAACGTACCAAAGAATCAGTAAATCCAGAGCAAATAAAATCACTGCTAAACGATTTGGCACAAAAGTATCAATACGTACTAGTAGATAGCCCAGCTGGTATTGACATGGGATTTCAGAATGCGATCGCTGCTGCCACTGAAGCGATAGTTGTCACCACACCAGAAATTTCCTCAGTACGTGATGCCGATCGTGTAATCAGGTTGATAGATGCCAAAGGTATTGAGCCTATTCAGTTAATCATTAACCGTATCAGACCTGGGATGGTACGGGATTTTAATATGATGTCAGTAGAAGATGTTCAAGAAGTTTTAGCAATTGGGTTACTCGGTGCGATTCCTGAAGATGAGCGCGTTATTGTTTCTACTAATCGTGGCGAACCTTTAGTATTAGTGGAAAATAATTCGGCAGCGGCCATTGCTTTTGATCGGATTGCTTGTAACCTGGAAGGGAAAACTGCCAACGAATGCCTTGAGTTTGACTCACCTAAAGACAACATTTTAGATTCAAATCCCTCAATTTACCCAATTAATGATTTTGTGAATCTATATCCCTATTTCTAAACTTCCCTATTCCCATCTTTCAGTGGAGATTTGGATGCTTCTTCTTCCTCATGCCGAAGCTTGACGTTGAGCCAAGAATCCCCTGCCTTTGGGAGTAAGTGAGCGAAGCAAAACTTACTCAGGCAGGGGAGTGTCAATCAGTTCTCCTTGAGGATTGCTTGGGTAGAAAGAATGCCAAAAATAAGCAAGCCAGACTAAACACAAGACCGAGCAATACCGCAGTTCGCATCGCTTCCACCGCAGATGTATTGAGAATTGGATCGAGATAGGGTTGAATTACTGTAGGCAAATTGTTAATAAATTCTTTTCGCTCTTCGCGGCTATAAGTTTGAATAACTCGTTCCAAAAAAAATCCCATATTGGAACTAACAGAGGTAGCGATCGCACCGATAGTAAATAGCCCCAAGCCTGCCATGAAGACTGATTTGCGACTAAATCGCTTGATCAGATTTTCACAGGTAGGGGCAAAGGAGGCTTTAACTAGAGGTAGCAGCACCAACGCCCCTTGAATAGAACCCACACTCGAATCCAGATCTCGCACAATACGCGGCATGATGGCAGGAACAACGCTGACGTTATATGCCACTAAAAATTGAGTCAAGCACAGACTCGCTGGAGAAGACCACTTCTCAAGAAATGATTGCTGCTCCTGTCTCATGGGATTTATCTCTGCTGATATGTTAATGAATATCCTAATCTGTGGAATCAGAAATTTTCGAGGTGATTTGAAGTTCCAGAGATGGTTTAACTATATACCTCGCCCACATTAAAAGACAGTGCGATCGCTAATTAGGAAATAACGTAAGTTAATGTATAACAAATTCAATTTAAAAACACTGATTGTTTATTAAACAATGCATATGATTCAGAAGGGATTATTTGAGTAGCATTGCTGATGCCCTATTTTTCCATTGGGTTAACAGTAAAATTATGACGCTGCCAATGACATCGTACGATAGCTATTTTTAGATCAATCTTGATTCTAAAAACTTTTTTCCTTGTTGTTCGCCATCTTGGATGAGCTGTTTGATGTGTTCGGGATTGCGATCGAGTTTAGTCTCATAGTCAAGGCTGTTTTGCAAGTCATCGGACATTTCGATAAAGGGAATATAGTAAGGTTTGTCTTCTAGTTCTACAAAAGATCTAGGAATTTTGATGGGTTCTTTAATATAGAACTCTTCTAGAAACTCATCTTTAAATGCTCCCCTTAACAATAGATTGTTGAGTATCTCGATACGTCTTAGGTTTTGAAATAAAGAAATATTTCCTTCCAGTTCATTGCGTCGATCTAAAATATCATCCACTTCCACCGGAATCGTATTTCTGCGTGTCGGATTCAGTTTAATTACCCAGATTTCCTGGGGAATATTCGCAACACCAACAGAGTTGGGATTTATTAATTCATCTGTAGGTGGATTGTCGGAATATAAGCCATCCCAATAAGCGTCTTTGCCAATTTCAACGGCTGGAAAAAGATTGGGAATCGTACAGGAAGCTAGGATATGTTCGAGTTTAATAGGTTGGTAAAATGAGTTAAACTTCCACAATTTTCCGGTGAGAATGTTACACGCACCTAACACAAGAATAGGAGGGTCTGGTTGTGCTCCCCAAGAGGCTAATTCCTGGAAATTGATGTGAGTTTCTAGCAATTCCTGAAAATTGATAAATCGACTCCGCAAACCCTGGGTTGTAAAAGACATCCAGTACTTAAATAGTGAGGATGAAGGACTGATATTGAAATGTGGCAGTATTCCCTTACTGACAAGTCTTAGGTTTGTAATCGCAAAGTCGTTAAACACACGCTCTTGATAAGTTTGAGCCGTATTATCCTTCCAGAAATCTATTAATCGCTGCTCAACTGGATTCTCGCCTTTTTTCAGAGCGTACCAGATCAAAGCCGCACAGATGGCACCTCCTGAAGTTCCGCTTAAACTAACAATCTCAAATTTGTCTCGAATGTTGTTCTCAAAAAGGGCTTTAAACACGCCAGCCGCAAAAGCAGCTTGGCTACCTCCTCCCTGACAAGCGATCGCAATTTTGGTTTTCATGAAAATCACTATTCCTCTACCTGTCACATCCTCATTTAGCTAATGCTTGGTAGGCGATCGCAACCACCTACACCACAGTGTGAATTTCTAAATGTGCGATCGCTAACCATTTAGAGCATGTTCTGCACCATCAGCGGTGTTGAATTTCCAAACGGTTAGATTAGCCATTGTTTATCTCCTTGTTTACAAGTCAGACCCCCACAGGCTTTTCACCCACAACGAGGGTATGAAAATCTCTTCCGCGATCCCCAATCCCTTTCCCCTATTTTCAAGACAGTCATCATGGCAGAATCGCCAACATGAATGAAAACCCCTCTCCACGTCACAGGGTCTTTGCGTCTATTTCAATTAAGACTCACTTTGTATTTAGGTAAGTATTTATCAGCATTTCATCAATTTTTGCGTTGTTCAATGGCAGATAAGCCAGTTAAGCAGAATTTTTACTCAGTTAATAAAAATAAGACAGTTAAGCTGAAGTATTCGTTGCTACTATTAGAGTACTTAAATAGCCGTCCGATCGCTACTTAAAAAAGTACCTGAATCTAAAGTAAAATTTTTGCAAGATTCGTTCTTTGAAGTTAAAAGTCAAAAGTAAAAAGGTAAAAGAAGAATATTTCTTTTTGTCTTAAGCTCAAAAGGATACAAGAGAGTGAATTTATTGATGGAGAAAGATAAAGATTTCCTTGCTTCAAGCCCCTAGATTGATCTATGGAGATTTCTTTTTACTTTTATCTTTTTACTTTTTACTTGTTTGACCCATTTCTCAAAAATGCTTCAGCCTCTGTTTCACCATAAGCGATCAGTTCTTGGATAAAACCAGGATTGCGATCTATCTTGGATGAGTAATCCAAATCCCAAAGCATCCTAATGCGCTTCACCTCAATATGCTGGTATTTGCCATTTGCAAGGAGATCGTTTTTCAGTAGTTCATTAATTTTTTCTATGAAATAGATTTCTTGCTCCAGGGAAAGATTGCCGGAGAGTTCATCACGCCGATCGCGTATCGCTTCTATTGATTTTGGCTCATTCTTGCTGGTTGACGGGTTAATCTGAACGATCCAGATTTCATCAGGTTTGACATCTGGAAGTTCTCGTATGGGAGGATTTTGCGAAAACAGCCCATCCCAAAATAACCCCTGCCCAATTCGTACCGATCTAAACAAAGTTGGGATCGCAGCTGAAGCTAGAATTGCCTCTACAGTAACTTCAGCATTCCTAAAAATTGTAAATTGGCCGCTCAGAACATTGACTGCTTCCACCAGGAACAGAGGGCTTGATCCGTTGACCAATTCTTTGATTTTTTCAAATTTAACGTGTTTTTCTAACAGTTGTTTCAGGCGCTGCTGCCCCCAATCAGGATAGGTATAGGGGCTAATTTCAGGCAGAGGAAAAATACTGTTCAAGCGCGATAACCAGACAAGATTGTTGTTGAGATAAATATCCCACAACGAAGTCGCAGAATTATCTCGCCAAAAAGAATCCAATAATTCAACTGCTATATCTTTGCTACCCAATAATAGACCGTACCAAGTCAACAGAGCAGAGATCGCACCGCCAGAAGTCCCGCTCAAAGCCACTATGTCAAACTGTGGTTCTGGTTGTTGCAGAATTCTTTTCAAGACTCCGGCGGTAAAAGCGGTATGAGTGCCACCCCCTTGACAGGCGATCGCCACTCGTCGATTTCTTGTGTTCTGTCCCATTTTTTCACCCTCTCCCCAAATATTTTTGCAACCCAGAACAGGCGATCCCGCTACAATCGAGGCAACGCCTCAGCATCTAGACAAAAGTAAAGTATCGTTAGGCAACGAAAATGGCTTTTATCCTAGTTGCGCGATCGGTTCCCAATTCAGCACATCTTGCAGCAAGGCTTGGTAGCCCTGGAAATTGGGATGAAGACCATCAGAGGAAAGATGCGATCGCACCCAATTTTCACCTCTTCCCAACCACAGGTCAAAAACATCCAGATAAGGAATCCGACGTGCTGCACAAGCTAGCTTAGTTGCTTCCTTATAGCGGTACTGGTCGGCATGATTGAAATAAAAACAGTTCAGGAAGGGCATCTTGCTTTCATCTACTGGCACCATGCCCACAAACAGAACATTACACAGCCGCTGTGCTCTGTCTAACAAGTTGGCTAGCTGTGTTTGAAACTGCTCAAATTCAGTAAATTGGCGTCCATTTCGCCGTCCTAAACGAGCTGAGTCATTGACTCCCACAGAAAGAATGATCAAGTCTGGAAAATTATTTCGCAGTTCGCCCCGTTGGCGAACTTCTTGCTCTAATCGCTGGGACACCTGAGCCACTCCATCTCCTCGAATGCCCAAATTGTAAAGAGCATGACCAGGATGGTCGGAATACATCCACCGACGTCGCAGTTGCTCTACCCAACCACCACCGACTGGATCGCCAAACCCATAAATAAGGCTATCACCAAGAGCAATCACCCTCAGAGCTAAGCGAGCTTGTTGAGAAACTGGAAATAAAGTATTCATCTTTCGCTTCTGAAGAGAAAAAGAAATTGCCATTTATATCGTGTCCGGCTAATCAACCTAAAAAAATGTTCGTAGTAGGGACTTTAGTCCTGATCTTGGGGATTAAAGTCCCCATTACAAACCAATACGGTTCAGTTAGTAGAATTCAATCTTTGGAGACAGGGGGGATCAAAACCTTAACTGAACTGTATTGCATTACAAACTTTTGATTATGGGTAATTTGACGGACATGATATTAGATATTGCCCTGCCCTGGATAAAGTATTTCGACAGGGTGTTATTTCTAACCAGAAATCATCCTGCTGTATGTATGGTGATATCTGCGATATCTTTAGAGCTACCGCAATTTGTTAGAGATGATGCTTGATCCCATCTGGGTGTGGTAAGTTAAAAATCTTCTAACTTGCATAGCTGAATTAAATAAAATTGTTGTGGTGCAGGCCGGACAGCCCGCTGAGAATATGCAAGTTATGCATGCGACAGCTTAACGTTGGGAAGTAGAGGTGATTAAACCACCCAGATTGATTTGCTGCTCTTCAACCAACGTATTCAGGCAAACTTTTTCACCTAAGTATTATGAGCACCGTTAACTTGGAGAACAGTGCCAGTAACGTAGCTACTGGCTATTGGTGAAAGCAAAAATGCGACTGCCCAAGCAACTTCTTCAGGTTTACCGAAGCGACGGAAAGGAATCTCTGCGGTAATCTTTTCTTTGACTTTATCTGGGATCGCCCTAGTCATCTCAGTCTCGATAAATCCCGGTGCCACAGCATTGGCTCGCACTCCGTACCGTGCCCCCTCTAAAGCTAAAGATTTGGTCAGACCAATAGCACCTGCCTTAGATGCTGCGTAGTTTGTCTGACCGATGTTTCCTCGCTCACCCGAAATCGAACTGACACAGACAACCGAACCTTCTCGTCGCTCGTACATCTTGGGAATGACGGGGATCAGCGTGTTGTACATACCCTTTAAGTTAGTTTCTATTACCGCATCCCAGTCATCTACCGTCAATTTGGGAAAAAAGTTATCTCGGGTAATTCCAGCGTTGGCGACAACCCCGTAAATAGGCCCTAGTTTCTCTTCCACTGTTGCTGCTACTGCTGCCATCGCTGCGGAGTCGGTCACATCGGCTGGAATTGCCAAAGCACCACTCTGAATATTGGGATCGCTACGATAGGTGTAAGCTACCTGAGTTCCCAACTCCTCTAATAGATTGACAATCGCCGCTCCAATACCTCGATTGCCACCAGTAACTAAGACAACTTTGTCTTCTAGTCCCAAATATTTCATATGTTAAGGTAGATATTGTGTATTACAAAATCAAGAGCAGTATTAGGAAGAAAGAAAGATAAGGGAAAAAAGGATTTTCTCCTTTGTCTGTCTTTGTTCTAGCTGCTCTTTACTTCAATCGCTCGATCGCGATCGCCGTACCGCCACCAGTCCCATGACAAACTGCTGCCAATCCTAATTGCCCATTTTTTTCTTGCAAAGCATTGAGCAGTGTCACGATAATTCGCGCTCCAGAAGCCCCGATGGGATGCCCCAGAGCGATCGCACCTCCATAGACATTAAGCTTTTCGTGAGGAACACCTAAGATTCGGTTAAATAAAACATTGCTCAGCGCAAAAGCCTCGTTGTTCTCGAATAAGTCAAAATCAGTAATTTTCATTTTCAACTTATCCAGAAGCTTTTTCACTGCATGGATGGGAACTTCCGGGAATCGCCACGTTTCCCCACCAGCCCACGTTCCCCCGATGATGCGGGCAACAGGCTTCAGTCCGTGTTCTTCCACTGCTCTTTCACTTGCCAAGACCAGAGCTGCTGCTCCGTCCGATATCTGACTGCTATTACCAGCAGTCAACACCCCATCCGCTTTGAAAGCAGGCTTGAGTTCGGCAAGCTTCTCCAAAGTGGTATCTAAACGAATTCCTTCATCTTTTTCCACTAATTGCACACCTTTCTTGCTCTTGACTTCAATTGGTGCAATCTCCTTCTGCAAGAAGCCTTGCTGAGTAGCACTTGCCGCTCGTTGCTGAGAATAGAAAGCTACTTCATCCAATTCATTGCGTGTAACTTTGTAAGCTTCTGCCAGTCTTTCAGCTTGCTCTCCCATCTTTTCAGATGTGGTGGGATCGGAAATACCATCACAGAGCAAGACATCGACGATTTGCTCTGGCGAATTCAGCAGTAATTTGCATCCCCATCTGACTCGGTGCGATAGCAATAACCCACTCTGGGACATTGATTCCATCCCACCAGCAAGTACGATGTCGGCTTCACCAGAAGCAATAGCAGTAGTGGCGCTCATCACGCTCATCATTCCTGACGAACACACCATATCCACAGCATATCCGTTTGCTGTCTCTGGAATACCAGCCTTGAAAGCTGCTTGACGGGGCAATAGCTGTCCATGACCAGAACGGAGTACGTTGCCAAAGATGTACAGGTCTATAAATTCCCCAGATATTCCAGATCGTTCTAGCGCGGCACGCATAGATATTGCACCTAAATCTACTGGAGAAAAATCTGCAAGGACTCCTCCGAAGCGACCGAATGGCGTGCGTGCTGCTGAGACAATATAGGCTTGTTGCATTATCTTGCTCCTGTGCAAATCTGATGGAATTTGTTTGTCTTTCCCCCTCCTTTATCTTTATACATTAAAAATAATTTTTATATACATTAGAAATTAGTGGAATGATTACTTAATGAGATTATTTAATTCAATAATTAAGTATGGGATTTTTTAGCATAATTATGTATGAAACTATAGGCAAAAGGAGTAGAAAAATGGACGCTTTCAATACCTTTGAACAGTATTTTAGGCAAGTAAGTGATTTGCAAAGAGCAACTTTCGAGACTTGGATGTCTACATTTCCGAGTACGCAAAGCTTCGGCGTGTCAAATTATCGTGATAATCTCAATAAAGCTTTGGATTTCCAGGAGAATTTGGCAAGCAATTCTCTAGAATTGCAGGTTCAGTTAACCCGTATATCTGTAGACATTCAGAAGCAATTTTTGGAGGGCTATTTTAAGATGTTACGTAGCTGGTGGTAAACAAAAGTACTGAGTTGTAGTAGAGTTGCTTTTGTTTCACGACATCCATGTAGATTCTCATGTTTTTTAGAGTATGACTGTCAAGGAATTACAGATTATGAAATAACTTCCTGATTCACAAAACTCTGAGTATTGACAAGCCCCTTAACAATTTTATTGGGGGCTTTTTTAATTACAAAATAAAATTTGATCTGCGCTCTATTTGTCAAACAAACAAATACTTACTAAATCAAGGCTATTTCATTTTATTCACGGTCGCCTGAAAATCAATTTTTGGGCTAACAGCCAAAATCCGTTAAAACGGACTGAAACTAAGATTTTTAGTCAGTTTTAACAGACTTAAGCTATAAGCCAGAAACTTAAGTTTCTGGCGAATTGAGGAAGAATGAAATAACCCTACCTACTTACTAAACAGCTATTTACTCTATCCAACATGACTGGATTTTTATCTACCTTCAGAAAAATCTTGAGCTAATAAATTAGTTTTATCTTCTATCTAAGGGTAGAGAATAATTATTTAGGGATTACGTACTGCGATCCGTATCTAAATCAATTAGTTTTATCTTCTATCTAAGGGAATAAAATCATAAACGATCGCACAGAAAACTCCTCTGCTTGTGGTTTAGCAATTCCATAATTCTTGAGAGCGCGATCGCTGAGTGCAATCATCTCTAAGATACTCATCCCTAAGACAGATAAAAAGGCTCTAGGGGATCAATACAGTAGGAGCAGTTAATATAACATCCAGTTAGCAATTGGACTGTAAACTCTCAAGCATCCCAATCATTATCAAATCATAGCATTGACAGCGGCTTCTAGTATCCGGACATTCATTCGTGAGAGTTTATGAACTACTGCCATGCGACACAGGCTACGAACTTAAAGTGGGGCGCTACTACCACTCCTATTTCCCAACCCTTTCCCCCATTGCGAGGGAAGGGTTTCTAGTTTCTACTTCTTTCCTGATGATGATGGTGTTGTTGTCCTAGCTGAGACTGAAGAATCTAACAAATTTTCCCAAGCCCAGTCATAGCAAACCTTTGAGAATTTCTGGAGGTATCTAATGCCATCCTCTAACCTACTAGCTGTTTTCAACCCTTCAAATTACTGGCGAGGCGGTCATGTCACTATGCCTTGGCAACCGGTCTATCAGCAGTTCCAGATCCCACCAGAAGAACTTGTATTAAAGGATGCGAGCGATTCCTCTGGAACGCCACTATTGGCGCAGATTGACCGGATCGATCCAGAAGATCCATCTCGCGATACCCTAATCTTTTCTCTTGCTGAAGCGATTCCACCTGGCTCGCAAGATTACTCGACTACCTCGGCTTTGGTGAAGATCGACCGTGGCAAGCCCATTCCTCACGACGAATTGGGCAAGCCATCCCTGGAAGTAGTCTATGGGTCGGATGGGCAAGAACGTGGAGTCAGATTAGTAAATAGCCGACTGATAGTCTGGTTTAATCTGGTTCCTGCACCAGAGAATGACGGGCGAAATTGGTTTGCAGGTTCAGCTACCAGCGTACAGCTTGACCATCAGGAGATCCTTGATCAGTTCAAAGCAGCGATGGGTGAGTGGATAAATCAAGACCCGGAAAAGCGCTGTATGCAGTTAGATCAACTTCAGCTGATGGAAATTCCTTATTCAGAATCGCCTTCCTATCAGGTTAGTTTGTACGATCGCTCCTACCGGCTTGTATCCCACTCCAGTGGCCCAGTGCGAGCCAGCATTACTATTGCCTCAGAACCATTCGACTATAGTGATTTAGAACCCAATACAGGCAAAGAACGTCATCTAAAGTGCCAACTGTATCGTGTAATTAGCCTGTACGCTGATGCAGACTACTTGATCGAGGAACTGTTCGTCAAAGGAAAGCCCAAGGGAGAAGAGGGCGGAACCCATGCTAGCACAGAGGCGATCAACCTCGAATTTGCGGTTCGCTACTATGCCTACATGGACATGAGCCAGCAGCCACAAATCTATCAGAATCCTAGTGTACCGGATTGGTTCGCCGTGGGTTCCAAAGAGGAACCTTATGCTGGATACGGATTTGCAACAGATGTTCATGTGGACTCGGTTACGTATCCTCATGATGTGAATGACAGGCGTTTCTCCTGGCAGTTATCGCCTGGTAAATCTGCCAAGTGCCTGCATCTATTTATGCGCTGCCCACAGAATGACTTTGATTCACGGGCAAGTAAATGCTGGTACGAGTTCATCCATAAACCACTCAAGGCTAAAGTCTACCAAGAATTCCAGCACCAGCTGCAAAAGCCGCAGAAAAAACTTGCTGACATCTGGGATGAGTCCCAAAAGCAGTTGAGCGAGTCGCAGAAAAAGCTTGTTTACACCTGGATTGACAACTTTCCCACTAGAATGATTCAGGTCAATTTTTCTGAAACTTTTCAGAAAACCCTAGATTTTCAACGAGAGCTAGTGAATGCTACCTTCAAAGCTCAACAGTTGGCAAGCAAATTGGGGACGGAAACCCAAAGGCAATTTTGGGATAATTATTTCCAACTGATGCAGAAGACAGCAGAGGAGACACCAAACCCAAAAGTTTAGTTAGTCATACCATTTCTCTAAATGCATACTATTTACAATCCCGCTTTTAAAAGGCGAATTCTGGTATGTTGCAAAAATAAGGAGAATTAATATTAGGTCTAAAAAAGCCTTCAATAGCATCGCTCCTGAGGATAAATTTGCTTTTCGGGACGTTTGCTATAATCCCAATGCCGAATAGATTTTTATCACCGATTTCGTGAATCTTCATCAATCAGAATCTTTGATTCTCTGTAAAATAAATATCTGTAAAATAAATATTAGTATTTATCATAAAAAATCATGAAATGATTAAATTTTTAGCTAAGTAAAATACTGGGAGAAATATGTTAACAAAAGATTAAAAACAAATTAAAACATTGCTTGCTTAGGTTAATAATTCAGTTTGGAATCGGAGCAGCGAATAACCTGAAAATCAATAAACTAAAAACGGGGGTGGGTCGGAAGCCCGCCCGTATAAAATACAAGATATTTTGCGTTTAATTATGTTGATCAACTTACTAGTTTTCACTCCTCACTTCTAAATCTTCTTGGCTTGTAATAGGCACTGACTATGAACCGTGTTTAGTGATACTTTTGATTAGCAAATCTGGTGTGCAACGTTTAAAAACCAACAGTTTACTCTTACGTTTTCAATCACTACTACAATAGCTATGGTAAAACTAATGACATTTATGAATGTAAATGCTAGTAAATATTGGCAATTTAATAATTTTTGCTACTTAACATTTTTTAGAAAAGTTTTTAGCAAAATATTAAACAGGTGATACTTTGATGATTTATCTGTGATTAAATATTCAATTTACAGATTATAATAATTTACTAAATAAACCTTGATTTATTAGGAAGTGGTATATTGTCCCGCCCCACTTCCTCTTCACCTATAAAAGGGTGGAGAAATAAGCGGTAAAACTTCAATGGATACTACTACTACTTTTTTTACAGATTCCCGCAGACAGTTTAGTGAATCGCAGAAAAAGCTCGCTGAAGTTTGGGATGAGTCCCAAAAGCAGTTGAGCGAATCACAGAAGAAGCTTGTTTACACCTGGATTGACAACCTTCCCACTGGAATGATTCAGGTAAATTTATCTGATACTTTCCAGAAAACTCTCAATTTTCAACGAGAACTGGTGAATTCTGCGCTCCAAACCCAACAGCTGGCAGTGCAGTTGGCAATGGAAACCCAAAAGCAATTTTGGGATAACTATTTCCAAATGACGCAGAAGACAGCAGAGGAGACACCAAGCACAACAACAAGTAGTTGGTAAGCTTTAAAAATAGCCTTCAGAAGCGATCGCTTCTGAAGGCTGCCAAGAGAAATTAACAAATGACAAGCAGCAAGCAATTTACTGGAGTCTCACGCACGTTGCTAATTCCCCTGCGAGCCAGAGCCGAGGAACACGCTCGTGCAGATGCCCTATTTCGAGATCCCCAGGCGCAGGATTGGTTCCAATCTCTGCCGTGGGGTGCTGACTTGGAAAATTGGTATGACTGGAGATACCAAATCTGCATTAGTGTGCGGACAAAGCTATTGGACGATATCGCAGCACACCACATTGCCACTTACCCCAACTCCCTAGTCGTAGAACTGGGAGCAGGTTTGTCTTCCCGTTATTATCGCGTGGGCAAGGGAAAAACTGAGTGGATTGAGTTAGACGTGCCGGAAGTCATTGACACCCGCCTTACTCTTGATACCCAAACGAGCGAGCATCGATTTTTGGCAACTTCAGTGCTGGATTGGGCTTGGATGGATGAAATCCCAGCTATTCCGTCTGAAGGTATTTTGTTTATTGCGGAGGGGTTGCTTTACTATTTTGAGGAATCGGAAGTTAAGCAGTTAGTGCAGCGCCTACGGGAACGGTTTGCAGGCGCAACATTGGCTTTGGATGTGGGGGGAATAGTTTTTAAACAGTTTAACGCGAACAAAGCCGCCCATTTTGGAGCGCCAATGAAGTGGTTTGTCGAGGATGAAAGGGATGTAGCGGCGTTGGGATTATCTGTGGTGAAGGTTTTCCCCCTGTTGAACTGCTATCCAGAACGCTGGAGCTTGATTCCTTGGCTATACTGGTGGCTGCCGTTTTGGGGATCGCTTCTGCGGAATTTTTGCCTGATTCTAGAGACAAGGTTGAATCCTGTGAATAACAATTATGGACGAACGCAAAAAGATTGCGATCGCCAAGTAGCTGGCTGAAGGTGGCTTTTTTTAGGTCGCTTGTCGTCAGCTTTAACAAGCAATCTTATCAAGAAATTGGGTCAACTCGGCGCTAAAGAGTCCAGGGCGTTCGACTCGACCGATCTCGCGATCGCACTTTCAACGTAACTCCAGAAGTATAAGCTTTGTGAAGCCAGTAACGCTAATCCAACGTTCATAGTAGGGCGGTGGCGCTGACGGCTTTACACCTAACGGCAGGAAATCCTGTAGGCGGATTTCTCTCCACCCTACGATTTGTGGTCTAATCATTTGAAAAGCGCTGTGAGTATTCAGCTTCTATTCAATAAGTACGTCAGTGCAAGTGTGCATACATCAGTCGCAGGGTCAATCCCTCTTTTCATCACAGAAAGATGGCTATGGGTGCCCATCCCCTTGTTTGCCCACCCGGAACCGTCTTGGTATGTCATCTTGGGGCATTGGGCATCGAGCATGGGGAAGAAATCCAATGCCCAATGCCCAATTCATAACGAGGCCCGCTTTGAAAAAAGAATGCACACATGGGTCTCCCCTTTGCAAACGGTATTATACCTACAAAAAAATACCCCTCCCTTTGCAAAAGGAAGGGTGCTTTTGGCAGGTTAAGTCAGACAGGAATTATAAGTAATCAAACAAACTTGATATAACAGTTTTGCCCAGTGTTTGGGAAAGCGGTCAAAATCTCCCTAATTTATTTGTGGTGATATTCTGAGTTCTGTGTTCTTCTTAATCAGGACGTGCGTACAACCAATTTGCAATTACAGGTGGCAAATCCCGCTGCACTTTACCGCTGACATACATACCGATATGTCCCACAGGGAAAGAAAGTACTGTGTAATCATTTGTACCAACATACTTCTCCAAGGCTATAGAAGACTTAGGCGGTACCAAGTGATCTTTTTCGGCATAAAGATTCAGTATAGGCATACAAACATTACCTAAATTGACCTGCTTGTCTCCAATCATCACCTCACCCTTAATGAGTTTATTTGCCTGATAGAAATCCTTGAGGAACTGTCGGTAGGCTTCCCCTGCCTGATCCGGACTGTCAAAGATCCATTTCTCCATACGTAGAAAGTTCAGTAGCTTGTCCTCGCTGTGCATGATCTCTGGAAAGTCTAGATATTTTTGAATTCCCAACTGCCGAGGCTTGAGCATTAAAAACTCGAAATTGAGAAAATCGCCGGGAATATTGCCTAAAGAATTTACCATCAGATCAATGTCTAAAGCCTCCGCTCCCACGGTACAGCCCCCGCGCATATACAGGAGCGCATCCGGGATTTGAAAATCTACTGGGGCAACCATTACAATCAGGTTCTTGACCTTTTCTGGATAGATGGCACTGTAGCAGAGGCTGAATGTTCCGCCCTGACAAATTCCTAGCAGATTAATCTTGTCTAAACCATGCTTTGTCCTGATGAAATCAACACAGTTATTGATATAGCCGTTAATGTAGTCATCTAAGGTCAGCCAACGGTCAGCGCGGGTGGGATAGCCCCAATCAATCAGGTAAATATCCAAACCCAGTTTGAGTAAATTAGCAACAAGCGATCGATCTTCTTGTAAATCAACCATGAAGGGACGATTCACCAGGGCATAGACGATGAGAACAGGAATGTTCAATCGCTCCTCTACCATTGGCTGAAATCGGTAGAGGATCAACTTGTCCTCGCGATAGACCACCTCTCTAGGGGTAGAACCAATTTCAATGTCTTCTTCCCGCAGGCGGCTCAAATTTTCAATACCTTTGAATACCTTTTTGGTTAGTTCTGTATACTCATCGCTTGCGTCCTCAAGACGCATTTGCATTAGAAACGGCAGCATGGCTTTGTGTTTCCTCCCTGCAACTGTTGAATCAAGTTCTTGGCTACTGCTGTTCATCTGTTGGCGGCTTTTCTGGAGTTGACGGGTTTGCTTGCGCTTGAGCTTCGTATTTGGCTAAGGTTTTTTTTAGGTTCTTAACCTCTTTGCGTAGCTCGTAGATACTCTTGTGAACTTCGTCCACTTCGCTGCGTAGGGGCATATTCATCGTTTTCATCCACACTTCCATAAGCTCTTGCTGATCGAGTCTGTAGCTATTGAGGGCATTCAAGAACCTGCCCCGAACCTTGAGGTTTTCTTCGGTACAAAATGCCTTCTCAAACACATCATCGGCAGTGCGCCCCCAGAGTTCCTGAAACTGCCGCCAGTCTTTGACCTTTTCGCCTTTTTCCGCGAGCGAGATCAGTTCTCGCATCAGTTCTTCAAAGGATTGCGCTTGGATATCAGCCAGCAAAATCTGATAGTCAATACTTGCTCGATAGAGTTTTGTCCAGGTATCAAATGCTCCCAGTAATTTATTGTTAAATTCACGGGTAGGTCCCAGCAGGGGAATCTGCATCAAACTACCAAAGGTCTCCTCATACACTAAGTTCCAGTAGAGGTTGTTTAGCTCAATCCAGGGTTGGCTAGTGCGGGTAACTGCTGCCTGACTCAGCGGCCCCATAGATGCCCCCATAGCATTTGCCCACAGTTGGCTAAACTTTTGCATCTCTTTGATATAGAGCTGCCATAACTCTGCTGCATTTTGATTGACTTTGAGGGTTCCCTTAGAAAAGTCGTCAACTTGACTGCGTAGTTGCTCCGTGTAGTTCTTTAGGGAATATTGCCAGTCTTCTCCAGATTCAATTTTTGGAAAGATATCTTGCCAAGTATTAAATGATAGTCTGAATAAGCGGAGCAGCAGTTCCTGATTTTCTACAAACCGTTGATTAATAGACTCCATTCCTGGTTTGGTATCTGCGATCGGATTGCGAGTCGCCAATCCCATCAGATCAAACCAGCTTTTCCACGCCTGAGTACCTACCTCCGTCCAAGTTTTTATGAGTTGATCCGCCATGCCACTCCAGGAATTCGTTTCTTTTTCCATTTGTCGTTCCTCCTAATAGGAACCTGGTGTTAAGGGAGGTTGGGGAAAGCAACACCTCAACAATACACTAGTTAAATCCCCTTTGCTCCCCTTTCACAGGGTTCATAACTTCACAAAAAAAATTCTCTGCCTTTACATTAGTACAAGATCGAAGAAGTAAATGACTGACTAGCTGACAAGTAATTAAAAGCTAGTGTCAACCACACCAACTTTGCGCTTGTGATACGAAGTTCGTAGTGGGCGGCTCTAGCCCTACTTTAATAGCTACTTTAAGGGCTGTATGCGTAGCGTTCTCGCAGAGGAGCCGCTTACTACAAACACAGCATACTTTGTGGTGGTCGAGTACTAGGTGTGATGAGCACCATTGACTCGCAGCACTTCACCCGTAATATAGCTGCTGGCAACAGGTGATAGGAGAAATGCTACCGCCCAGGCAATTTCTTCCGGTTTGCCAAAGCGACGGAAAGGAATTTCCGCAATAATCTTTTCTTTGACTTTATCTGGGATTACCCTAGTCATTTCCGTATCGATGAAGCCCGGTGCTACGGCATTTACCCGCACGCCATAGCGAGCAGTTTCTCTGGCAAGAGCTTTGACTAGACCAATCACAGCAGCTTTGGTGGCAGCGTAATTCACTTGACCAACATTGCCCCGCTCTCCTGAAATCGAACTAATACAGACAACTGAACCTTCTCCCCGCTCGTACATGCCAGAAATAAAGGGTTGAATGGTGTGATTTACACCTTTTAAGTTGACGTTGATGACTGCATCCCAGTCTTCTGGGGTCAATTTGGTAAAAAAGTTATCGCGAGTAATTCCGGCATTGGCAACTATCCCGTAAACGGGCCCCAATTTCTCTTCAATTTGGGCAGCGGCAGCTTCCATAGAGGCTAAGTCGGTTACGTCAGCTTGGATCGCTAAGGCTCCACTTTTGCCTTCGGCGAGCTTGATGTCGGTGTAGGCGACCTTTGCACCCAATTCTTGGAGTAAGGCTACGATCGCAGCTCCAATTCCTTGATTACCGCCGGTGACAACAATAACTTTATTTTCCAGTCCTAATGATACCATTATCAATTCTCCTTTACACTCGTTCGATGGCGATCGCTGTGCCGCCTCCTGTTCCATGACAAAGCGCTGCCATGCCGAGGCTGAGATCCCGCTCTTGCAAGGCGTTAATCAACGTAACCACAATCCTTGCTCCAGAAGCACCAATGGGATGTCCTAGGGCGATCGATCCTCCATTGACGTTCAATTTGTCAAGCGGAATCTCCAGCATGCGATGGAATAGTAAGGAGCTAACCGCGAAAGCCTCGTTATTCTCAAACAGGTCAAAGTCAGAAATCTTCAGGTTGAGTTTGTCTAACAACTTCTTGCTTGCTCCAATTGGCATTTCCACAAAGCGCCAAGTTTCACCACCTTCCCAACTTCCCCCTAGTACCTTAGCAATGGGCTTCAATCCATACTTGTCTACCGCTGATTGGCTGGCTAAAATCAGGGCTGCTGCTCCATCACTAATCTGACTGCTGTTCCCTGCTGTGAGAACCCCATCTTTTTTAAAGGCAGGGCGTAGTTTTGCCAGAGTTTCCAGCGTCGTATCCGAACGAATTCCCTCATCGCTATCTACTATCTGCGTACCTTTTTTGCTAGTGACTTCCATCGGGGCAATTTCGTTTTTAAAGCTCCCCCGCTCCGTTGCAGCAGCAGCTCGCTGATGGGAATAGAGTGCGATCTCATCCAAGTCCTTGCGACTAAATCCATAGTGTTCGGCGATCCGCTCCGTTTGCTCTCCCATACCTTCCTCTGTGGTTGTATCCATCAACCCATCCTGGAGTAATAAATCTGTTAACTGCTCTGGTGCGCCTAAGAGAAATTTGTAACCCCATCTGGCTCTGTGGGAGAGGAAAAAGCCAGTCTGGGACATCGATTCCATCCCCCCAGCTAGAACGATGTCTGCTTCGCCACACCGGATCGCTAGGTTGGCATTAATCAGACCGATCATACCTGAGGAACAAACCATATCAACCGCGTATCCATTCACCGCTTCCGGAATCCTGGCCTTAAGAGCGGCTTGGCGGGGCAATAACTGTCCGTGTCCTGCCCTGAGTACGTTGCCCATAATATACAGGTCTAATGCTTCTGGTGGCACACCAGCCCGATCTAAGGCAGATCGCATCACGTGGGCACCCAAATCAATTGGTGAAAAATCTGCCAGTACGCCTCCAAAGCGACCGAGGGGCGTGCGTACTGCTGAAACAATGTACACGTCGTGCATAAATATTTTTACTCACTCCTAATTTTTTGTTTAAGTATTAAGCAGATTTAATTTTTACCTGAAGCGAGTTTGAGAACAATGCTTTTTAGGGAACTCGGTACAGGTATATTTTTCTGCTCTTGCTCAAAGGGTAAACATCATTGTATGCTGCACCCGGCTCATAGATTCCCGTTGAGTTTTGGAAGAGTCCCTCAAGAGCGATCGCCCTTGAGGGGTAGATATACTCTTGTCAAGAAGCGCTCAAAGACTGACTACAATCCTAACTACTGGCAGCAGCTGGCTTTTTCCGCATCCTTTCAAAATAGTCTTCCCAGAATTTCTTTTGAGCGTCTAGCATCATTCGGTTGTTTTTTTCTTGGGCTTCTAGGAAGGATTTGACTATTTCTGCTTGGAAATCAAGGGATTGATCAAAGGCTTCTGAGGGATTGACCTCTCCTTGTACATTTGGCAAACTTTCCAGCAAAGTGTCAAAAAACTTTTTCTGCCAGTCGCTAAACTGTTTCTGCCACTCGTTGAACTGCTTTTGGTACTCGTCAAAATAGGTGGTATACATTTGACGTTTAACCGCTAGATACCCCATTCTTGCTGGTTTGGGGAGGAAGTGGGGCGGCATTTACCACATCCATCAGAGTAAATACCTATCTACTAATAGTATATGCCGACTGACTCAGTTCAATTTCATCTGCTTTACAGAAATTTTCAGCCTGCAACACAACAGTACACAAAGTAGCAAATGAAACTGCTCTGATGTCACCATTTCCTCAGCCAGGAAATATGAAAGGTTGTGATTTATTCATCATCCAGTCGGGTAAATTCTTCTATTTCTTTATAAGCCTCCTTCATGCGAGTGTAGTGGGCTTCTTTGGCAAAATCCTCAAATGCTTTTGTCCCTTGCCGATAAACTGCATTGACAAACTCTGCGTGAAAAGTTTCTTGCTGATTTTGATAGTCAATACTCACATGAGAACCTTGATATTCTGTCGGAGACTGAAACTGTTGCGTCTCGGTAGAGGCTGCCAGCGCCGTTGTCGATGATTGTCCACCGGAAATGGCAACTGAAACGGCATCAAAATATCCCGTGCCAACTTCGCGTTGATGACGCACTGCACTATATCCATCCGACTCACTCGCAAACTCGGCTTCCTGCAATTCGGCATAAGCGGTCATCCCGGTCTGGCGATAGCTACGAGCTAGGTCAAACATGCCATGATTCAGAGAGTGGAATCCAGCCAAGGTCACAAACAGGAATTTATAACCCATCGCTCCCAGTTCCTTCTGGAAATTGGCAATTGTGGCATTATCTAGGTTGGCTTTCCAGTTAAAAGAAGGCGAACAGTTATAAGCCAGCAGTTTACCCGGAAACTCTCGATGAATGGCTTCAGCAAATAGGCGAGCTTCTTTGAGATTCGGTTTGGAGGTTTCCCACCACAACAAGTCTGCATAAGGTGCATAGGCTAACCCACGGGCAATGCAATGTGTCAGCCCTGTGCCCGGTCTTAAGCGATAGAATCCTTCTGCTGTCCGTTCCCCTGTAATAAAAGGTAAATCTCGCTCATCGACATCGCTAGTAATCAATTTGGCACTCTCAGCATCCGTACGAGCGACAATCAGCGTCGGAACACCCATGACATCAGCCGCTAGCCTTGCCGCATTTAGGTTGCGAATGTGGGCGGCTGTTGGAATTAGCACTTTGCCACCTAAATGGCCGCATTTCTTCTCTGAAGCTAGTTGATCTTCGTAATGCACGGCAGCCGCACCAGCCTCGATGTAGGCTTTCATAATTTCAAAGCTGTTTAAGGGACCGCCAAACCCGGCTTCTGCATCGGCAACAATCGGAGCAAACCAGTAGATATCGTCTTTTCCTTCTAAATGCTGAATCTGGTCAGATCGTTGGAATGTCCGGTTAATGCGACGGCATAATTCTGGCCCGCTATTCGACGGATACAGACTTTGATCGGGATACATAGTTCCTGCCAGATTTGCATCCGCCGCAACCTGCCAGCCAGATAGGTAAATTGCCTTCAAACCAGCACGCACCATCTGCATCGCTTGATTTCCCGTCACCGCACCAAGCGCATTGATATAGTCTTCGCTGTGCAGCAGTTCCCAAAGCCTGTTTGCACCCATTTCGGCAAGGGTATAGCAGATGTCGATTGAACCACGCAGTTTAACCACATCTTCAGGGGTATATGCACGTTGAATTCCGTCAAAACGACCTTTAGGAGCACTAGGAACAAGGGTTTCAAAAGTATGTTCACTCATGCTGGTAATCTCCTGCAATTCATTCAGAAAGGGGAAAGGGGAAAGGGAAGAGAAGACTATTTTCCTCTTTGTGTCTTAGTGTCTTTGTGTTTCAATCATTCTTTTTTCACCACCCTCCGGGTTCGCCAGTCCCCCATCTCGGCAGAAGCCAAGACGGGGGCTGGACT
>NZ_JACAEU010000173.1:0-17052 GCF_013388695.1 Fischerella sp. | reverse complement strand
TTAGTAGTTAGTAGTTAGTAGTTAGTAGTTAGTAGTTAGTAGTTAGTAGTTAGTAGTTAGTAGTTAGTAGTTAGTAGTTAGTAGTTAGTAGTTAGTAGTTGTTTGTTTACCACTATCCACTAACCACTATCCACTATCCACTAACCACTATCCACTATCCACTAACCACTATCCACTAACCACTATCCACTAACCAGTTCCTAATTAAAAGGAGCAATCAAATATGCCAGTGGAAACTGATGGCGATCGCCAAGTTAAAACACCTGAACCCCAGCATATGGGCTGTAGTCCACTGCTGTGGTTGGCATTACTGATATTCCTAAATATACTTCTGTTGACAGAACCTCCCCATAACCGCGTACCCTACAGCGAATTTATCTCTCAGGTGGAGTCTGGTAAAGTTGCCCGGGCGATCGTTGATTCTAACCGGATTGAGTATGAACTCAAATCAGGGCAAACAACAAATCAACCTGGCAGCAAATCTGACAAGCAAGTGTTTGTTACCTCACCAGTGCCACTGGATACAGAGTTGCCCAAAATTCTCCGGGAGCATAATGTCGAGTTCTCCGGGCCAGTCCCCAATCAAACTGCCTGGATTTCAACCTTGCTAAGCTGGGTTTTACCACCGTTGATTTTCTTTGGCATCTGGGGATGGTTGCTTAGCCGCAGTCAGATGGGTGGCCCTGCTGCACTGAGAGTTGGCAAGAGTAATGCTCGCATTTACTCAGAAGGCGATACGGGTGTGAAGTTCGAGGATGTTGCTGGAGTCGATGAAGCGAAAGCAGAACTGCAAGAAATAGTTGATTTTCTCAAAAATGCCCAAAAATATACGCGCTTGGGCGCAAAAATTCCCAAAGGCGTGTTGCTGATCGGGCCTCCGGGAACAGGTAAAACTCTGCTAGCAAAAGCCATTGCTGGCGAGGCTGGAGTTCCCTTCTTCAGTATTTCTGGCTCTGAGTTTATCGAGCTGTTTGTGGGCATCGGTGCTGCACGGGTACGAGATTTGTTTGAACAAGCAAAACAACAAGCACCATGTATCGTTTTTATCGATGAATTGGATGCTTTAGGTAAATCACGAAGTAACGTCGGTCTGCATTTGGGCGGTAACGACGAACGCGAGCAGACTCTCAATCAACTGCTTTCCGAGATGGATGGTTTCAATCCGAACACTGGTGTTATTCTCCTAGCTGCGACCAACCGTCCAGAGGTTTTAGATCCAGCACTACGTCGTCCTGGTCGGTTTGACCGTCAGATTGTAGTAGATCGTCCAGATAAAATCGGTCGGGAAGCGATTCTCAAAATCCACGCCAAAAATGTGAAGCTAGCACCTGATGTAGATTTGTCGAAATTGGCTGCTCGAACTCCAGGGTTTGCAGGTGCAGATTTAGCCAACCTCGTCAATGAAGCAGCATTGCTAGCAGCTCGTCGCAACAATGAGACTGTGAGAATGACTGATTTTCAAGAAGCGATCGAGCGAGTGTTAACGGGATTAGAGAAAAAATCTCGCGTTCTCAATGAAAGCGAGAAAAAAACGGTTGCTTATCACGAAGTTGGTCATGCATTGATTGCAACGCTAATGCCCGGAACTGGTAGCGTCGAAAAAATTTCCGTTGTTCCTCGGGGTGTAGGTGCTTTGGGTTACACACTGCAACTACCAGAAGAAGACCGCTTTTTGATGACAGAAGATGAAATTCGCGGACGAATCGTTACCTTGTTGGGTGGAAGAGCCGCAGAAGAGTTAATTTTCAGCAGAGTGTCTACTGGTGCCAGCGATGACATCCAAAAAGCAACTGACCTAGCAGAACGATTTGTCACCCTTTATGGTATGAGCAATACCCTTGGCCCCATCGCCTTCGAGAAGATTCAACAAGAATTTTTAGAGAGTTTAACTAATCCTCGCCGCGCAGTTAGCCAGAAAATTGCCGAACAAATTGACCAGGAAGTCAAAGAAATCGTAGATGGGGCACACTGTATGGCCCTAAAGATTTTAGACAAAAATCGAGAATTGTTAGAAAAAACGGCTCAAGCGCTTTTAGAAAAAGAAGTTTTAGAGGGAGAAGAGTTGCGATCGCACCTTAATTGCGTCCAACCTCCGCCAGAAATGGATGAATGGCTGCGTACAGGCAAAATCTCCCTAGACTACTTGTTAATGCCCACGACTTGGAATGGCAATTAAAAGCCAGGATTGGAAAAAGTTGAGAATTAAAAGTTATTAAGTTTTGAGATTTGAATTAATCAGCAGTCATCATGAACTGCATACTTCTGAACACATGAAAAAGGCAACCAGGGAGAATTATGAACTATAAATACTGAATCCTGAAAATTTCATAATTCATAATTCATAATTCATAATTCATAATTGTTCAGTTATGGATAACTTCATCCTCTTTGCTGGTACAGCTAACCCAACATTAGCAAAAGCGATCGCTCAGGAATTGCACGTCCCACTTGCTGCATCTATTGCTGAGCACTTTCCAGATGGTGAGGTAGCCGTAGAACTGCTAGAGTCGGTACGCCAGAAATCAGTTTTTATCTTGCAGTCCACCTCACCGCCTGTCAACGACCATCTAGTTGAGCTTTTGGCATTTGCTGATGCCTGCCGTCGGGCAGCAGCATCCCGCATCACTGCTATTGTCCCCTATTTTGGCTATGCCCGCGCTGACAAACGGCACGGGCGGTGCGAACCAATTACCGCCAGTATGGTAGCCGATTTGTTGCAGGCAGTTGGTGTTAATCATGTGGTGACGCTGGATTTGCATACTCCGCAAATTGAGGGTTTCTTCCGCATCCCAGTAGATAGTCTGACGGCAGTACCGAGTCTCCATCAAACACTGCGCCACCACTTGCCGCCAGATGTTGTAGTTGTGTCACCAGATACCGGACGGGTACAGATGGCCACTCAATATGCCCAACGGCTGGACAGTTCGGTAGTAGTGCTGCACAAACAGCGTAAGAGCAGCAGCGAAACTGAGGTGACGCGGATTGTCGGAGATGTACGCGATCGCCCTTGCCTGATCGTAGATGACATGATTTCTACTGGCGGTACTATTAACCGGAGCATTGAGGCTCTACTCAACGCTGGGGCACGTCCGGAAATTACTATCGCTGCTACCCACGGACTATTCGTAAAGGATGCTCGTGCTAAGTTGACTCACCCCAGCGTGCAGGCGGTCTTTGTTACCGATACTGTATTACCAAAAGAAACTGACTGGCAACAGTTACAAGTTGTTTCAGTTGCCCCCTTGATTGCCGCAGTCATTCGGCGGTTTCAGACAAATGGATCAATCGGCGACTTATTTTAGGGAATTGATTGGATCTTGTTCTTTTAGGACTTATACCAATTTCAAAAAAGAATGCGATACATATAGAGATCCCCCATTATCCCCCTTAAAAAGGGGAGCCACTGCGCCCTTGGTGGTTCCCCCCGTTGTAGCACGTGGCGTGGACTTCAAACCTAAATTGGGTTCCCCCCTTTTGAAGGGGGGCTAGGGGGGATCGAGGATCTGTCGCAAGCATTCATTAAATTGGTATTACGCAGAAGTCACGGAAAAACGAACCACAAAGAACACAAAGGACACAAAGACAAAGAGTTTGAGAGAGTTTTTGCGTAAGTCCTATCTTTGTTGGTTAGTGGTTCAAAGACCAAATTATGAAAGGAGGCTGAGTTGATGAATACGACATCAAAACGGAAAGTTCAAGAGAACTTAGTTTGGATTCCCACAGGCTCAGTCAAGCTAGAGGGCAATCTAGTCATACCAGAAAGTGCCCAAGGAATTGTACTGTTTGCTCACGGTAGTGGTAGCAGTCGGCACAGTCCCAGAAATCGATATGTTGCAGATGTACTGCAATCTAGCGGATTAGCTACTTTGCTAATTGACCTACTGACATCCGAGGAAGAAGCGATTGATATGAGAACAAGACACCTGCGCTTCGACCTTGGTTTGTTGGCATCACGGTTAGTTGATGCTACAGATTGGCTTGCCAAAAACCCAGATACCCGCCACCTCAAAGTCGGTTACTTTGGAGCCAGCACAGGAGCTGGTGCGGCATTGCTGGCAGCCACAGAACGCCCAGAGAGTGTGGCAGCGGTAGTTTCTCGTGGCGGACGGCCCGACCTAGCAGGGTCAGCTTTAGGTCGTGTCAAAGCACCGACACTATTGATTGTTGGCGGCTACGATATCCCGGTCATTCGCATGAATCAGGATGCACTAGCACTGCTTCGCGTTGAAAAGGCCCTGGAAATTGTTCCTGGAGCAACTCACCTATTTGAGGAACCAGGGACATTGGAAGAAGTAGCGCGGCTGGCGACTCAATGGTTCAAACGTTATCTCACGGGGGTGATCGAATAGGGCAAGGGGCATGGGGCAAAGGGCATGGGGACTGGAGAAGTAAAAAGTAAAAAGTAAAAAGGTAAAAGAAAAAATTCTTTCTTTTTACTTTTAGCTTTTAACTTTTGACTTGTTTTTGCCCAATCCCCAATCCCCAATCCCCAATCCCCAGTCCCCCCACTCTCTTTGCGATCGCGAGAAGCCTATGAAAGAGCTAATCACCTTAGCATTTATTGGCGATGTCATGCTAGGTCGAGGGGTCAACGAAGAAATCCCTTGGAAATCACCCGAATTATTCTGGGGAAGCGTCCTGCCGATTTTGCAGGGGGCAGATGCCGTCATTGCCAACCTAGAATGTGCCATTACCAAGCATACTCAACAGTGGAGTAGAACACCAAAAGTTTTTCACTTCCGCGCCGACCCTGCCGCAATAGATGTGCTTCGTGCTGGTAACATTCAGTTTGTCAGTCTCGCCAACAACCACACACTCGACTTTGAAGAACAAGGGTTACTAGATACACTGCGCTATCTGGATGATGCGGGGATTAACCATGCTGGTGCAGGTCGGGATATCGGCGAAGCAACAACTCCAGCCATAATCGATATTGCTGGACTAAAGATTGGCATCATTGCGATTACAGATAACGAGCCTGATTTTGCCGCAACAAGCGATCGCCCCGGCACCTACTATCTAGAAATCAGCTCTGACCCCCTGACCCTATCACTGATTGAATCTGCGGTAGTGCAGCTACGGCACGCAGGCGCTAGGCTAGTCATTCTTTCTGCTCATTGGGGCCCGAATATGGTCACGTCACCACCCCTGCACTTTCGTCGCTTTGCCCGTGCAGTCATAGACTGCGGCGTAGATATATTTCACGGTCATTCCGCCCACCTATTCCAAGCTGTAGAAAACTACAAGCACGGATTAATCCTTTATGACACAGGAGATTTTCTCGATGATTATGCAGTAAATCCAGTACTGCGTAATGACTGGTCTTTTGTGTTTCTCGTGGAAGTGGACAGTAAAGGGTTACTGCGGTTGCGTTTGATACCCGTCCGCCTGCACTATGCAGAAGTTGATCTTGCCAGGGGTGAAGAATTCGATGCCATCTGCCAGCGCATGCAATTTCTTTGTGCAGAATTTAAGACTACATGTGTTTTGAAATCACCAGAAGGACTAGAAGTCAAACTTAGAAACTAGATCCAACCTTTAACATCAAGTTTTCTTTGTGTCTTTGTGTCTTTGTGGTTCAAAAATAAATTTTATTAACCACTAAGACACCAAGACACTAAGTTATCAGTTTTGGAAAGAAATTATGAACTTTATTTACAGAGGTATAACATTAATCATTTTAATCACGATTATTGGTTTGTCTCTCTCGAAAACACTAGTGCATATTCTGACCGAATCATGGTGGTTTAACGCGGTTGGTTTTGCTGAAGTTTTTTGGACAAGATTGACCTGGCAAATTCTAATTTGGGTAGTCACTTTTGTCTTCTACATCTTATTTTTGTGGGTAAACCATCGCCTTGCCATGCACTATACCCGGCATAGGTCTTTTCAATTTTTTGAAGACAGCGAATTGGCTATCCATGCCAATAAATTTGCCAATATCTTGGCTTTGGTTTTAATTATTGTCGTGGCTTTAGGTACTGCAACTGCGAGTGTACCAACGTGGGAAACTATCCTCAAGTACCTGCATTCCACTAATTTTGACAGTCGCGATCCGATATTTCAGCGAGATATCAGTTTTTATGTCTTTCAACTACCGCTTTATTGGGGTATTTGGAATTGGTTGTTGTTTCTCTTTGTTTGGGGACTGACGGTATCGCTTCTAGTTTATATCCTCAAAGGTAGCTTCACGCCCCGGCAAAGCCGCCATACTTTAAATGGCAAAGTCAAAACTCATTTAAGCTTGCTAGTAGCAGGAATTATCGGATTAATTGCTGTTGATTTCTGGCTCAAACGTTACAACTTACTTTATTCACCTAGTGGGGTTGTTTTCGGTGCAGGCTATACTGATGTCCATGCTAGATTGTTTGCTTACCGAATTATAAGCACCTTAGCGTTAGTAGTGGCAGTTTTGTTTGTTTTCTCTAGTTGGCGAAAAGCTCCTGCTTTACCAGTGCAGGGAATTGCAGTTTTGTTTGTTATTACTCTTGTATTGATCAACGGCATCTATCCTTGGTTTGTGCAACAATTCATTGTTGAACCAAACGAATTAGCTAAAGAAAAACCTTACATCGCTAACAATATCAAATTTACTCAGAATGCCTATCATTTAAATGACGTGCAAAGGCAGAATTATGCCGGTGAATCCCAATTAAACCGCCAAGCTTTGCAGTCAAATCAGGCAACTATCAACAACATTCGTCTGTGGGACTACCGTCCTCTACTGAGTACCTACCGCCAAATCCAGGAGATTCGTCTTTACTACCGATTTCGGGATGTGGATGTGGATCGCTACACCCTGAATGGCAACTATCAACAGGTAATGCTGTCGGGGAGGGAACTAGCTTATTCTCAGTTACCCGAAGAAGCTCGTACTTGGGTTAACCAACGTCTGAAGTTTACCCACGGCTACGGTTTGGTGATGAGTCCGGTGAATCAAGTTACAGCTAATGGTTTACCGGAACTGTACATCAAAGATATTCCGCCTGTTTCCAAAGTGAATTTGCAAGTGAGTCAGCCTGCAATTTACTACGGCGAAGAAACCGATAACTATATTTTTACTGGTACTAAAACCAAAGAATTTGATTATCCCTTCGGTGATGGTAATGCTTTTACCACCTACAACGGTAAAGGCGGCGTCAGATTACCATCGATTTGGCACAGGCTAGCATATGCCTATGATCTGGGTAGCCTCCAGATTTTAATCTCCAATTACTTTAATGACCAGTCACGCATCCATTACTATCGAAAGATTCAGGAACGGGTAGACCGTGTTGCGCCTTTTTTACAGTTTGATAGCGACCCCTATCTGGCGGTTATTAACGGCAAATTGCAGTGGATTGTGGATGCTTATACAGTGAGCGATCGCTATCCTTATTCCAAACCAGTTGCTCAAACTAAGAATGCTACAGAAATTTTCAAAGGAGGAAATACTCAAAAATTTTTACCCAGTAATATCAACTATATTCGCAACTCTGTCAAAGTATTAGTCGATGCTTATGACGGCACAATGCGGTTTTTTGTCATTGATGAAACTGACCCCCTACTGAGCACTTACCGCAAGATATTTCCGCATTTGTTTGAGCCGAATGCAGCGATTTCCCCAGAAGTGAAAGCTCATTTTCGCTATCCACTAGATTTGTTTAAAATCCAGGCGCAAATGTACCTTTCTTACCACATGAGCGATCCGGAAGTATTCTACAACCGAGAAGACCTGTGGCGCTTCCCCATGCAGGTATATGAAGGTAATGAACAAATCATGCAGCCATACTACGTGATTATGCGGTTGCCAGGAGAAGCAAAAGAAGGATTTATTCTGATTCTGCCCTTTACCCCTGTCAACAAAGACAACATGATTGCCTGGATGGCGGCGCGTTCTAATGGCAAGGACTACGGCAAGTTGCTTTTATATGAGTTTCCCAAACAAAAACTTGTCTTTGGCCCCAGGCAAATAGAAGCGCGAATTGACCAAGAACCGCTAATTTCCCAGCAATTTACTTTGTGGAGTCAAGCAGGTTCTAAAGTCATTCGCGGCGATTTATTAGTTATTCCGATTGAGGGATCTTTACTTTACGTAGAACCAGTATATCTGCGGGCTGAACAGAGCGAATTGCCGCAATTGAAGCGAGTAATTGTGGCGTATGACCAAGATGTAGTTATGGAGGAAACGTTGGAAAAATCTCTAATGACCATCTTTGGTGGTCTTCAAGTAGAGAAGGGAGTACCTACTCAAATGACTAGAGAAGTTTCAAATCTCGCTAAAAATGCGATGGAAACTTATCAAAAAGCTCAGGAAGCTTTACGACAAGGGAACTGGGCTGAATATGGACGTTATCAGCAAAATTTGGAGGAAATATTGCAAAAATTGAATCAGGGCAGTCAGCGTTAAAATAAGGTGGGCTTTGCCCACCTTACTCAATAAATTTATTTGATTTTTAACCTGGGTTTTTATAACTTATTGAAGCTAGATAAATATCTAGGCTATTGTCTATTCTCAATTTCTATTTTGAATACCTCTTTGGGCGTAGATCAGGAGAATATTTATCGGCTCTGAACTAAGAGGAAATCATCTCTCTTTTTGCAACTTATCATGTCCTGTTCCATCAATATAGTAATCATGTCCATCCCTCATGTAGACATGATACCTGCCTTCGTGGGCTCCAAATATTCCTAAGAAGCCTGGATCTTCTTCTTCTTCCACTTCGATTTCAGCAATTGCATCAGGATTGATTTCAACTGTCTCTCCATTTGTCGTTCTCACACTAACAAATTTTGTCATATAGCTACCCTTTCTTATCCAGTAACCTAATAAAAACTTTCTCTATAGCTTCATGCTAGCAAGCTAATAATTTCATGACAAAAGTAGCAAAAATACTTAACCAATGAAATAGCAATCAATCTCATCTAAAACTATTGCTAAAAGCTTACATCTAACTCTATCTTTAGATGGTGTTAGATATGTCGAGCGATCGCTCCCCTTCCGGGTCGTACTCAATAAAGCTGCGATCGCTTCTAGCATAGCAGAAACGACTAGCTTTGCATTTTAAGCCATCCAAAAACTTGAGCCACCGTGAGTCTGTCTTGAAAATAGGGTAAAAGGTAAGGAGAAGAGAAATTTTCATGCTTTGTTGTGTGTATGGGTGCATCCCACTTTGGAAGAAACACATGGCGAATAGAATTCGCCCAGACTTCCAGCAGTCTGAGGGCGATTTGCCAAAATGGGATGGTCTCGTGTGTATTAGTACACATGGGTGTCTGCTTAATAATTACACTTCAAAAAGTTATTGTAGAAAATGAGGCAGGTTTAATTATGTTGTTGGAAAACAAAAAACAGGAAAATACTAAACAGATACAAAATTATCTGCAAGAAGTTTCTCAAGATCTTGATTCTGATATTTTTGTATTCAGTGCTGATATTACTCAATCTAATGTCGATTTCTTTATTAAAGAAATTAGAAATTTTCCCAAGCTAAAAAGTAATATTGTTCTTATTTTAACAACTTTTGGAGGAGACCCTGATGCAGCATTTAGAATGGCTAAATTTGTCAAAAAAAACTATAAAAACTTCATTCTTTTTATTTTTGGCTATTGCAAAAGTGCAGGAACATTATTAGCTATTGCTGCTAACAAGATTGTGATGTCTGATTTTGGTGAATTAGGGCCTCTTGATATACAGGTGCCAAAAGAGGGCGACCTCAGGAGAGAATCAGGTTTAAATATACAACAGTCTCTCAAAGTGATTAGAGAAGAAGCTCCTAAGATATACTCACAATGTTTGTTTGATATTCTTGATTTAGATCCAGAAAGAGAAACAATTCCTTTAAAAGTTGTAGAGAATCTTGCTGTCTCTATAGCTATTGGCTTGCTGAAACCTATTTCAGGTCAGATTGATCCTGCACGCCTTGGTGAACTCGATAGGCAGACAAGAATTGCTATGGAATACGGCTATAGACTCAATCCCAACAGGGAAAAGATTATAAAACGCTTGACATCAGACTATCCATCACATAGTTTTGTCATTGATTACGACGAAGCGCAGGAGTTATTCGGCGATTGTGTGAGAAAACCTACTGGGGCGGAGTACAATCTGGAAAAGTATATATTTGATGTGGTGCGTCAACCAGTTGATTTTATAGGAAGCATAGAAAAACTGTTAGAAAAACTTTCAGAAAGAAAGGGCGATCGCAATAGTGAAAGTTATAACAGTAGCAATCATACTTTTGTACAGGAAGATATCAAAGTAGTCCCGCCCGCTTGAACAGTTCAGACAATAAATTTAACAAAAATAACTAAACGTTGTGTTGTCACCTCTGAACGTTGTTGGTTAAATTTTTCTGAATGTATGAAATTCAGTGTACAGTCTTTTCGGTAATCCACTGTTGTTAGTACAATCATCGTTCTACTTGCCCAAGGAAGGGGGATGAGATGAGTGCCAAAACGGCTTACACTTCTTTTTGATGAGTAAAACTGACACAAAGGGGTTGCTATGGCTAGATTTATGTTTGTAACCGATTTAGATAATACCCTCGTAGGTGATGACAATGCACTGGCAGAGTTGAACGATCGCTTACAAAGACATCGCCAAGAACATGGTACAAAGATTGTTTATGCAACTGGGCGATCGCCTGTCCTTTACCGAGAACTCCAACAGGAAAAGAATCTGATGGAACCAGACGCCCTCGTTCTAGCCGTAGGAACGGAAATTTACCTTGACGGTTGTGACAGTCCCGACTCAACTTGGTCAGAAACACTTTCACAGGGTTGGGACAGAAATTTAGTATTATCTAAAACTGCGGAATTCTCTGAGTTAATTCCGCAACCAGATTCTGAACAACGTCCTTTCAAAGTGAGTTTTTTCCTTAAGCAAGAAGTATCTGCAACAGTTTTACCAAAGCTAGAATCAGAATTGCTGAAATGCAATCTAAATATAAAGTTAATCTATAGCAGCGGTATAGACCTTGACATTGTGCCTCGCAGGAGCGATAAAGGTCAGGCAGTACAATTTCTCCGCCAAAAGTGGAAATTTGTAGCAGAACAAACGGTTGTCTGTGGTGATTCTGGCAATGATATTGCTTTATTCGCTGTAGGCAATGAACGGGGAATTATTGTCGGGAATGCTCGTCCAGAGTTACTCCAATGGCACAATGAAAATCCCGCTAACCACCGCTATCTGGCACAAAATGCCTGTGCAGGTGGAATTATAGAAGGTTTAAGATATTTTGGACTGATGGAATGATTAGTTATCTTAAAGGCATCGTTGCTGGCATTCAAAAACATAGCGGTAATCGCTATATCCTTACTCTCGAAGTTAACGGTATCGGTTACGATTTGCAAATCCCGGCGCGGTTGGCGCAGCAATTACCAGAGTCAGGGGGTGAAGTGCAAGTGTTTACCCATTACCAAATTCGAGAGGAGGTGCCATTATTATATGGTTTTGGTTCGCCAGGGGAGCGAGACTTGTTTCGCCACTTGTTAAGCGTTAGCGGTATTGGTGCTGCTTTGGCGATCGCCTTGTTGGACACTCTGGAACTCCCAGAGTTAGTCCAGACGATTATCACTGGCAATGTGCAATTGTTGATTCAAACCCCCGGTGTCGGCAAAAAAACCGCCGAACGCATTTGTTTGGAATTGAAAACCAAGTTGATCGAATGGCGTAAAACAGCAGGGTTTTTCGTCGCGACAGGTGGCCCGGCACCAGGAATTCTCGAAGAAGTGCAAATGACTCTCTTAGCATTGGGCTATACTCCAACTGAGGTTAGTCACGCCTTACATGTAGTCAGTGAAGATATTGGACTGCCCAAAGATGCCTATGTGGAAGATTGGATTAAACAGGCGATCGCTCATCTCAGTAGTAGTGAATGTAGTCATTAAGTCAAGAGTCAAGAGTAATTAATTATTAGTTATTAGTTATTAGTTATTAGTTAGTAGTTAGTAGTTAGTGGTTGTTGGTTGTTGGTTGGTTGTTGGTTGCTGGTTATTTCCAATGCCCAATGCCCGATGCCCAATGCCCACTCCCCCCATCTCCCCTTCGGGGAATTAAAAATGTAAAATTCAAAATTTTTAATTTTTAACTTTTAATTTTTAATTGACTACTCCCCACCTCCCCATGACCAACCCTTACGCTTGGATAGAACAATCTCTGGCAACAATTCACCGTGCGGACTGGTATCGTTCGGTACAAACAATTAATGGCAGATCTGGGGCGATGGTGCTTTTAGAAGGGCGAGAGGTAATTAATTTTGCCAGTAATGATTACTTAGGGCTGGCTGGGGATGAGCGCTTGATTGCTGCAGCTACTGCTGCTGTTCAAGATTTTGGCACTGGTTGTACTGGTTCGAGATTACTCAGCGGACATCGAAAATTACACCAGGAACTAGAAAAAGCGATCGCATCCCTCAAGCAAACAGAAGATGCAGTTGTATTCAGTTCGGGGTATTTGGCGAATTTGGGTACAATAACTGCTCTAGTGGGCAAACGGGATTTAATATTAGCTGACCAGTACAATCATTCCAGTCTGAAAAATGGGGCAATCCTTAGTGGTGCAACCACTATTGAATACCCGCATTGTAATGTCCAAGCTTTAAGAAGCGAGTTGCAACGATTACGACAAGACTACCGACGCTGTGCGATCGTTACCGATAGCGTCTTCAGCATGGATGGAGATTTATGCCCCTTACCTGCACTATTGGATCTAGCTCAAGAGTATAGCTGTATGCTGTTAGTCGATGAAGCTCATGCCACCGGGGTACTAGGAAAAACTGGTGCGGGGTGTGTCGAACATTTTGGATGTACAGGCAGGCAGTTAGTTCAAATTGGCACATTAAGTAAAGCTTTAGGAAGCTTAGGTGGGTATGTCGCTGGAAGTGCAACTCTGATTGACTTTTTGCGAAATCGAGCAGCAAGTTGGATTTATACCACCGCGCTTTCGCCCGCAGATACAGCCGCAGCGTTAGCAGCAATAAATATTGTTCAGCAAGAACCGCAACAGCGCACTAGATTGTGGAAAAATGTAAATTACTTAAAAGTTTTGATCCAAAAACAGTTACCCAATCTGCAATTACTACCTTCGGAATCACCCATACTTTGTTTTCAATTGCCCAGTGCAGCAGACGCACTTAAAGTCGGAAGCCAACTAAAATCTGCTGGCATTTTTGCCCCTGCGATTCGTCCCCCCACTGTTCCTACGAGTAGGATCAGAATTTCTCTAATGGCAACTCATCAAGCAGCGCATATAGAGAAACTAATAGAAGTTCTCACATCATGTCCGTTTGAACACCGATCGTATCTATGAAGGACTGTAGATAATGGTTAGGGGACACCTCCGAATAAATTTTGTAAGATTCACCCAATTTATAGCGCAATACGGTTCAGTTAAGGTTTTGATCTACTCTTGAAATGATTAATTTGTCTTGGTGTCTTGGTGTCTTGGTGGTGAAAAAGATCGTCTTTAAACCACTAAGACACTAAGACACAAAGAGTACTAACACCAACTGTATTGATTTATAGCGGCGAGGTTGTCGAGGCGCGTAGTGCAAAGCTGTGGGCAACTAATACCAAGTTGCGTTCAGACATAGCAATAGTAATTCGTGTCCTCTCTCCCAAATTGGGAGAGGGGAAGGGGTGAGGGAAGTACTATCTTTGACTGCAACTTAGTATAAGAAGCACCATCCGGTAATAGGTAATGGGTAATCGGTAATGGGATATTACCACCAATTACCAATGCTTGCGTCCAACTTGACGACAGAAGCGCAGATTTTCATCTCTTGGATACGGCTGTGCTTTACTGTTGATACATATAGGTTGACGCTTTAACGGTTACAAATTATGTTTCCTTGCAAAATATTCGGTATGAGAAAATCTGAGGATTCAATCGTTAAATCAATAAGTGTAATATTGCCTAACATTCCTAGAATTGGTGAACAAATATGCATTCACAACACAGGCATTGAAGGCACAGTGACAAAAGTTGTAAACATTTATAGTTTCGATCAAGACTATGAGAAACATAAATCATTTGACACACATACCATAATTCCAGAAGGTTCGTATTATTACTATATATCTGTGGAAATAGAATAGAGTAGTGAAATTTACTTTTATGAATAATAAACACGGAGCGATCGCGCAACTATTGGGTCAAAAGTAAGTTTATTTTTTGAGGATTTGTCAAAGAGTTGGCACAGGCAGTTGCAGGTAAATATTATTACTTGCCTAAATCAACCGAAAAAGCGATCGCGGCAATAGCAAAGGGGGCAATAGCATAGTCAGCCAATCTCCTGTTGGAGCATCTAATATCAGGATTTTGCTAGAGTAGAAGTGTAGATAGTTAACAAGTCCTCAATTTCATCCTTTGCACGCTTATCGGGGACGTTTGTCGTCATGAACAATCAAGTTGTGAAATTTGAGGGATAGCAGCGATCGCTCTTGACCATTTGATGTTGCTACTCACTGCCAATCCTGACTAACAGCCGCAATCGGATATTACAGGAGCGCTAACGAAGCTTTTGTGTCCTCCTGAGATTGCTAGCAACATCACCATCGAAACAATGCAAATTACAAACGACCTTCAGAAATTTCTCGATATTTTTCCCCCAGAGATTCAACAGGTCTTAGAACAACATCCACAGAAAGACAATTTGATTGAAGTTATTCTGGATCTAGGGCGTCTCCCAGAAGCCCGCTTCCTAGACGAGCAAGCGGAGTATCTATCCCAGACGCCAATCACCCACGAACAACTCAAACATTGCATAGATCGCGTGGGTCGCTTTGGGGCTGATAATCGGGCAGGCATTGAACAGACCCTGCACCGCATCAGCGCGATTAGAAACCGGAGCGGAGACATTATTGGTCTAACCTGCCGGGTCGGTCGGGCAGTCTATGGGACGATCTCCATGATCCGCGATTTGGTAGAAACGGGACGGTCGATTCTGATGCTGGGGCGTCCAGGTGTCGGGAAAACGACTGCACTGAGAGAAATTGCGCGGGTATTGGCTGATGAACTGAATAAGCGCGTTGTCATTATCGACACGTCCAACGAAATTGCCGGGGATGGTGATGTGCCCCATCCAGCGATCGGTCGGGCGCGGCGAATGCAAGTAGCTCGTCCCGAACTCCAGTACCAAGTGATGATTGAGGCAGTGGAAAACCATATGCCCCAAGCGATCGTCATCGACGAGATCGGTACTGAGATGGAAGCCTTTGCGGCGCGAAGCATTGCTGAACGGGGCGTGCAGTTGGTGGGCACCGCTCATGGAAACCAAATTGAGAACCTGATCAAAAACCCAACCCTGTGTGACTTGGTGGGCGGTATCCAGTCCGTCACTCTCGGTGATGAAGAAGCTAGACGACGGGGTAGCCAGAAGAGTGTGCTAGAGCGCAAAGCGCCTCCCACCTTCGACATTGCTGTGGAGATGCTGGAACGACAGTGCTGGGTGGTGCATGAAAGCGTCGCTGAGACAGTAGATAGTCTTCTGCGAGGGCATCAGCCACATTTGCAAGTGAGAACGATGAGTGAAAGCGGTCAGGTCACGATTACCCGCACAGATCCCAGTGTGCCAATGCAAAGACGACCAGTTTTCTACGAACCCTCTTACTCCCCTGATTCAAACGGTTGGCGAAAGACCGGACAAATCCTACCTTTTCCCCAAATGCAAGACCGGGATGAGTTGGCGCACCTTACAAAGCGCTCCGCCGTAGCAGAATCCCCCGATCAACCCTTCGTTCAGCTAGAGCAATTAGATTCCGTTAGTGACAACCTGGCTCTTACAGATGAAGTTACGCCCTTGCGTCTTTACCCCTATGGCATTCGTCACAACCTATTAGTAAATGCGATTCAGAGGCTGAATTTGCCTGTGGTGCTGACAAGGGATATCGAGAGTGCTGATGCAATTTTGGCACTGCGATCGCACGCACGCAAACACTCCAATTTCCGGCGTATGGTCTGTGACCATCAAGTACCTGTTTACACTATTAAGGCTAACACTGTCTCGGCAATTACCCATGCTTTACGGTCTTGCTTGCAGATGAACGAACCGGAAACCACGGATGCAATGGAACTACATACCCACAGCAATGGTGAGGATGAGATTGATGCTTTAGAAGAAGCCAGAGTTGCTGTTGAAGAGGTTGTAATTCCATTCGGTCAGCCAGTCGAATTGTTACCCCGTTCTGCTCATGTTCGCAAAATGCAACACGAACTGGTTGAACACTACCGTCTGAAGTCTCATAGCTTTGGAGAAGAACCTAAAAGGCGTTTGCGGATTTATCCGGCTTAACAACATCGAGGTGCAGCTACTTCTTTGAAATAACTTTGAAATAACGATATATCTTGACAGCAAACCAGACAAAAATCTCTATTTCTGTCTCCAGAAAAAAGTAGCGCAACTAGTCATTTTTAAGTAGGGTTTATACCTTTCAATATTTAGTGCTATAATTATATTTAGAGAAGTGTCAAGTGAACAATTTCTGACACGCTGAACCAAGAAAAAAGAATAGTTTGAAAGCCAAATCAAGCATCCAATCCTCGTCAAAAACAATTTATTTTTTTGGGGTCAGCCCCAAAATATAAATTAAAAAATTATAGGATTCCGGAAACGTAGAGACGCGAAATTTCACGTCTGTACAAACGGAGCCAACCAAACTCAAAAACTCAACAAAACGGAGAGTTTGATCCTGGCTCAGGATGAACGCTGGCGGTATGCGTAACACATGCAAGTCGAACGATGTAGAGACGTAGCAATGCTACGTCTCTACATCGTGGCGGACGGGTGAGTAACGTGTGAGAATCTGCCAACAGGTTCGGAATAACAGTTGGAAACGACTGCTAATACCGGATGTGCTCAACAGTAAAAGATTTATCGCCTGTTGATGAGCTCGCGTCGGATTAGCTAGTTGGTGGTGTAAAGGACTACCAAGGCAACGATCCGTAGCTGGTCTGAGAGGACGACCAGCCACACTGGGACTGAGACACGGCCCAGACTCCTACGGGAGGCAGCAGTGAGGAATTTTCTGCAATGGGCGAAAGCCTGACAGAGCAATACCGCGTGCGGGAGG
>NZ_JACAEU010000031.1:0-78735 GCF_013388695.1 Fischerella sp. | reverse complement strand
GTTGCGTTCAGACATAGCAATAGCAATTCGTGCCCTCTCCCCTTCCCCTGTTCCAAATTGGGAGAGGGGTGCCGACAGGCGGGGTGAGGGAAGTACTATCTTTGACTGCAACTTAGTATGACATAGTAATTAAACAGTCTGAGATGTAAATAATAAATTTGTTATCAAAAATTTTCATACTATTAAGTAGTATTGCGGTTACTGTAAACGAAAAAGAAACTTTAATCTGAGAAAGGGAAAACTTAACGCTGTCTGTTGCTCAACATTTAAAATCACGGCATCAAGCGTATAAATAGTTTTCTCTAATTTTGGGCTGAGACTAAATATTCATGACCGACCTTAATAACTGAAATTTATTGGTAATATAAAGGCTAAGCTATTATGGCTGAGTTTATAGAAAAGGAATTAGAAAAGCGACTGAGTTTATATCAAGTATTCCTCAAGTTGTATGAACACCATAGTAGTTTTTTAGATGAAATTCTCCATCTGGAAAATGTATCTCAACCTTTGTTTTCAGGGTTACAACAGTTTTATCTACAGGGTGTAGTGGATGGTTCTGTTGTTTATGCGATCACTAATTTGTGCGAGGGCAAGACGCAAACTTTGATTCAGCCACAGCGAATTTGGACAATAGGTCGCGATCGCAGCTGTGGCATTTACATTTCCGATCAGCATGTATCTCGCCGCCACGCAGCGATTCAATATATTGATGATATTGACGAGCCTGGTTTTTATTTGATTGACTTCACTAGCAAGAATGGCACTTATGTGAATAGCGAACCTGCTTATCGACCGATCAAATTGCAAGATGGCGATCGCATCCGGTTAGGTAGTATGACTTTCTCCTTCTTCATGAATATTACCGCTCCTCAAGTCTTGCCGACAGTGGCAGTTGAGTTACTAATGCAACTGGTACCACGCAAGGGTAGTAATGAAGTGCAGATCACCAGTAGTTCTTTTGATAGAAAAAAGTCTCTGTCTGAGAACCTGGATAATACGGTACAAGTTTTTAGAGACGTAAAATTAATTGATAGTGAAGAAGCCGGAATCTGGCTAAGCAAACAGCGGCAGTCAGAAATTTTAGACGATTTTTTCCGCAGACAAATACCCAGTCATAGTTAGTGGTTAGTGGTTGTTGGTTAGTAGTTATAAACAACCACCAAACAATGTAGAGACGTGCCATGGCACGTCTCTACAACTACTAACTACTAACCAGATACCAACATTATTCTTCCTCTGTATAATCTTCGTCTTCCTCTTCGTCTTCGCTTGTCTTCCTGACAGAATTAGCAGAAACAACAGCTCCTTTTTCTAGTTTTTCCCGCACCAACTGCTTAATTTGTTCAGCAAATTCCGTTTTTTCTTCTAAGTACTTAATCGCATTATCTCGTCCTTGGGAGATATTGTCGCCATTGTAGCTGTACCATGCTCCCTTGCGATTTAATACGCCAGTTTCTTCTGCTAAATCTACAAGGCAACCTAAAGTAGAAATACCCCTACCAAAAATAATGTCAAATTCGGCAATTCTAAAAGGTGGTGCGACTTTATTTTTAGCAACTTTGACTTTGACGCGATTACCAAATTCCTCTGAGCCTTTTTTCAAGGTTTGAATCCGGCGAATATCCAAGCGTACGGAAGCATAATATTTTAGGGCATTACCACCAGTCGTGGTTTCTGGGTTGCCGTAGCTGATACCAATTTTTTGCCGTAATTGGTTGAGGAAAATTACTGTGCAGCCAGATTTACCAATATTACCAGTGATTTTACGTAAGGCTTGGCTCATCAATCTTGCTTGCAGACCAACGTGGGCATCGCCCATATCACCTTCGATTTCTGCACGGGGAACTAGCGCTGCTACCGAGTCAATGACTACAATGTCTACGGCAGCTGAGCGAACGAGCTGATCGACAATTTCTAATGCTGCTTCCCCTGTATCAGGTTGGGAAATTAGCAGGTTTTCTGTATCCACACCCAAAGCCGCAGCATAAGCCGGGTCAAGGGCGTGTTCTGCATCTACGTAGGCAGCAATTCCGCCATTTTTTTGCACTTCTGCAACAGCGTGTAGCGCTAAAGTCGTTTTACCAGAACTTTCTGGACCATAAATCTCAATCACCCGCCCTTTGGGTAAACCACCACCCAATGCCAAATCCAAAGTCAGCGCCCCACTGGAAATGGTCTCTACCCGCATCCGGGTGGCATCGCCCAAGCGCATGATTGTTCCTTTGCCAAAAGTACGCTCAATCTGGTTTAGTACCATGTTGAGCGCTTTTTGCTTGCCAGCGTTATCAGTGTTAACTGCCATTCCTACCTCTATATATATATTGATTTAGAGAGTGTTGCTTGGGAAGATTTAGTAGAACAGATATACTATTTTGACATTTTCCTGCGGCTAATCGCTACATAGTCTAGCGCGGGTATGCCAATATTGCTAGGACAGGGGATTGGAGATTGGGAATTAAATTTTGTATTGTCTATCTTGGTTATTATGCAGCATGTAGTAGCGATGCGCTTGCTCAAACGCTAGTACAAGCATATTTTTACGTTTATTTACAGAACTTTGTTGATTCTCGCCTAGCTACTTAGCCTACAAGTATAATGACTGCTGATTTTACTGACTTTTTGATTCCTGATACAGCTGTTAGCGTCAGTGGTTTGACTGACTACATCCGCTTGCTATTAGAGCAGGATGAACAACTGCGACAAATTTGGGTGATAGGAGAAGTTTCTAGCGCCAACCATCACCGTAGCGGCTTATTTTTTACACTGCAAGATCCAGATGGGGGAGCAGCTATTAAGTGTGTGGTGTGGAATGGTCAATTGCCCAAATTGATGCAAATGCCAACGGTGGGTGAGCAGTTAATTGTTTTAGGCAGTATTAGACTATACCCCGCGCGAGGAGAATACCAGCTTTCTGTTTGGCAAGCTTTACCCGCTGGTGTCGGTTTGCAGGCGCTGCGCTACCAACAGTTACGAAATCGACTAGAGGCGGAGGGTTTATTCGATCCACAAAGAAAGCGATCGCTTCCACTTCATCCCCAAACTATTGCTGTTGTCACTTCACCTACCGCCGCCGCTTGGGGTGATATTCAAAAAACTCTCAAGCAAAGATACCCTGGTTTACGTATTTTATTTTCTCCCGCGATAGTACAGGGTGAGCAAGCACCAGAGTCTATAGTCAAAGCAATTCAACGGGTAGAACGAGATGGACGTGCTGAAGTGCTAATACTTTCGCGGGGAGGTGGTGCAGTTGAGGAATTAGCTTGCTTTAATGATGAACGGGTGGTGCGAGCAGTTGCTAATTGTTCTATACCCGTAATTACTGGGATTGGGCATCACAGGGATGAGTCTCTAGTAGATTTAGTTGCGGATGAGAGCGTGCATACTCCCACTGCTGCTGCTGAGCGGGTTGTTCCCGCACTTGCCGATCTATACAATTTACATTGGCAGCGAGTTGTCGGACTACAACAAGTAGTGCATCGAGAGTTGGACAGTGCAGAAAATCAACTGCAAGGACTGCGAGAACGTTTGCAGCGTTTGCGGTTGGATAAGCAATTACAGCAACAGATGCAGGCGTTAACTTGGAGGCGTCAGCAACTGATGCAAGTAACAACTAGTAAATTTCAGCAAGCAACTCAGCACTTAGAGATGTTGCGACAAAAGTTGGTAACTCTTAACCCCAAAGCAGTATTGCAGCGCGGTTATGCGGTGGTCAGACAAGAAAATGGGATAATTGTTCGCAATGCCACTGAGGTAGCTATAGGACAGGAATTGTTGATTCAGTTGGGCCAGGGTGAGGTTATAGTAAAAGTTACGGAAACAAGAGAGTCAAAAGTTTAAACCGCCATAGACGCCGAGGAAGCCAAGATTTGAATGGTTAAACGTAACAGTTCCTCTAATTCTAAATCAATAGAAGTTTGGAATTATGAGGCGAAAGTTGCTGAAATTGAAAATATTATCGCCCGCATTGAGGCAGGTGAGTTGGAATTGGCAGAGGTTTTTGAGCAATTCGCCAAAGCTGTTGAGTATTTGCGTGAGTGTGAAAATTTTTTACAACAGCGACAGCAGCAAGTAGATTTGTTGATTGAGACTTTGAATGATGAGTAATAGGTAGGCGATCGCTAGTTCAAAACTCCTAAGGGCTGAGTGGAGCTTAACTAAATTTTAAGAATTTTTTAACTGTATTGATACCGAACATACTGATCCCCAAGCAAAGATCGTAGAGGGAAACTTTCCTCAGAGCAATATTTCTGCTTGAAGTAAAACTTTTCCCTCTAATATCCGTGTAATACTTTGTGAAGGAGTGAGGTAGTATGCTTTGTGACAGATGTCTGCGTCAACAAGTTTGTCCGCCTGCAATATTTGCAAAAAATGACTCGCAGGTGCATAAAATGCTCAAACGTTTGAAAAGATGTGAGATGCGTGTAGTCAAGTAAAATTTATGTGCAGGGCGATCGCCTCACTTTTGGTTACGATCTGGTAGTTTCACAGAGGCGCAAACCAGCGATATTCTCGCAAGAAAAGGTCTGTCTACCCTCGAATCTGCGGTGGATTAACTCTACTATCTGCCCTGCCCTATTGCCAAGATTCCATTGACACAAGCAGCCATCGTCTTGAGGATTTCTAGACAAAGGAATAAAGCCCTTCTTTTGCCAAACTTCTGCCGCTGCGTATATATCATCAACACGAATGGCAACGTGATGAACGGCATTGTCACCGTATTTTTTTAACAAGCGATCTAAATTGTCATTTGGTGCGTGAGGCGCAGCCAGCGCGAGAATCACACCTGATGGCATTAAGACTGAGAGAAAGTACATCCACAAGTCTTCAGGTAAAATTTTTTGGTCGGTGCAAAAGTTTTCAGGGAATGTCCCCAGCCCTTCTGTGATTTTAGCTCCATAGTTGACCAAAATATTGGCGTAGTCGATCAGTGTGTCTGGATCGGGGAAAAGCAGCACATAATGATCTACAACTACTGCTTCGCCAAATAAGGTTATGACAGCAGATGAGTTTAAGAATTCAGGAGTCTTGCACTCTTGCTTATAGAAAAGCAGTCCGTTCGTTTCTATAAAAGGCGATCGCTTTGTTTTTAAGAAGTTGGTTGTGTTGTCGCCTATTGCAGAGTTTGTTAAAGGATGATCTTTCATAATCATGCTCTCCCCCTTTATGGAAATTCCTATATGCCAAAGAAATTCCCACAAGCAAGAATTACTTATTTATCAAAAGTATAAAATTTAACTAAAAAACAAAACGACGTTTTGGAGAACCAATCCCGAGGAAGGTTTTTAAGACAAGTTTCCAGTTACCGGAAGTCTATGATTAAATTATAGCAATGCATATTTGGCGTTTTTTGTCAAACGTGAATTCCTGATTCAACTTCGTGCCTTAGTGTCTTGGTGGTTAAAGAAAATTTATTTTTTCACCACAAAGGCACCAAGACACAAAGAAAATTTAAAGGGCTAATCCATAGACTTACCTTGCTTACTTTGGTAACGCCACTATCTCATGCAAAGCTTGCAACAGTTGCCCAATCTCAGCCAGCGTGTTGTAATGTACAAGTCCAATCCGCAATAGACCGCCACTAGCTTCGACTCCTAACCTCTCAGTGAGATTGATCGCATAGAAATTGCCATGCCAGGTAAAAATACCGCGATCGCCCAATGCCTTAGCAATGCTGTGAGGAGTATGTCCAGCAATTGTGATTGCAACAGTTGGTGTCCGCCAAGCAAAGCGTTCTGGGTTAGTAATACCATATAGAGTTAAGCCAGGAATCTCTAAAAGACCAGAAATCAACTGTTTGCTCAGTTCTTTTTCGTATTGTTGGATGGCTGTCATTGCGGTTACTATCGCAGCACGCCGACTCCGATAAGAGGCTGAATGACTGGGAGGACACCGGAATTCTTCCCATTTTCCCGTGTCAGCTTCTAGGAGAGAAGAAAGCAACTCACTTTCAACTGAGGGTGAGACATGGCAACCGAGTTTTGCTAAATAGTTAATCGCCGCCACCATCCCCGCCAAGCCTTCGTGGTTCTGCGTGCCAGTTTCCCAGCGGGATGGTACTTCGTCTGAGGCAGGTCGCACTTTGTAAGGACTCAGACGTGCTAAATGTTCGCGCTTGCCATAGAGAATACCGACATGAGGACCGAAAAATTTGTATGCTGAACAGGTGAGAAAGTCGCAGTCTAGCGATCGCACATTTATTGGGGCGTGGGGTGCATAGTGGACTGCATCGACAAATACTAAAGCACCAACTGCATGGGCAAGACGCACTATCGCAGCTACGTCATTAATCGTACCCACAGCATTGGAAGCATACCCAATTGCCACCAAGTGCGTGCGCTGATTAATCTGCCGTTCCAAGTCGCTCAAGTCCAGCGTGCAGTCTTCCGTATTAATATCGACAAAGCGGATGATTGCGCCTCGTTCGGCTAACGCACACCAGGGGGAAACATTCGCATCATGATCGAGCCGCGTCACAATAATTTCATCGCCTGGCTGGAGTTCGCGACCAATGGCTCGACTCAAGGCGAAAGTGAGTGTGGTCATGTTAGCACCGAAGACCACCTCACCAGCGTCACACCCCAGAAAATCGGCCATTGCTACACGAGCAGAGTCAATCAACGCATCTGTGCGCGCACTTGTGGCAAAATACCCGTGGGCATTGGCATTTGACCTGACCAGATAATCGGCGATCGCATCTATTACCGATCCAGGCACTTGGGTGCCTCCTGGCCCATCAAAGAAAATTACGGGTTGATCGTTAATTTCTTGCGTAAGCGCAGGAAACTGGGCAAGTATCCATTTAATATCAAGAGGCACCTTCATGGTCAGCAGACTCCTGGCTTTTAGACTAGTGCAATCAGGCAGTGATGCTGGAGGCTGCAAAGCTTATTTACTAGGCTTTTGAGCTTCATTTTTGCCGCGTTGCGCTAGTTATATCTTAACCGTTCGTACTAAGTTGCAGTCAAAGATAGTACTTCCCTCACCCCGCCTGTCGGCACCCCTCTCCCAAATCGGGAGAGGAGAGGGTAATAATTGTTATATCTGAATGCAACTTGGTATCAGTTCTTGACACAGCCAGGGACTATACATCGTAAATTCGACACTCATCTGCCCCTGGGTTTTCCTGACAGTAGGTTTCCAGATAAGTTTTGGTTTTGATTGCCTGGTGGCGGTGACATTTTTCGGCTTGCAACTCTTCAACAATATCCCACGCTACAGCACACGCACTAGAGTTACTGCCATTAGTTTGACAAGTTTCACGCGCTTCTGTGATAGCTTCAGTAATGGCTTGTTCGAGTTTTGTAGCCACATTTTGTTCGGTCAAAGTTTTCATCTGCAATGTTGAGATATATGGAACTCACACCTTCAATTTAGATAGGTGCTACATCAATATACAGTGGGATAAACCGTAATTTCTGTATGCTAATTACCAGGTACGTACTTATATAGACAAGCGATCGCACCTAAATCATGGCATTAAACAAACATTTTGATGTCTAAGTACAAAATTTCAATATAAATCTCAAGCCTCAGTCCAACCACCTGTAATGGAACTAGAAGTATTGCTGCAAAATCGCCGCACGATTCGCGCTATTGGTTTTGATGATGCCCCTTTTATTCGCCGTTCTGGTCATCCAGTTGGAGTGGCAGGGGTTGTCTGTGCAAATACTCGGTTTGAAGGGATGGTTTGGGGCGAGATACAGCCAGATGGCTGGGATGCTACAGACATTCTTTGTCAGTTACTCCTTGGTGGCAAATTTCTACCACAGTTGCATGTAGTGCTACTCGATGGCATTTCTCTGGGGGGGTTTAATGTAATTAACTTACCGTTGCTAACACAGCGATTAGAGCGTCCTTGTATTGCTGTAATGCGACGCCAACCAGATTTGAGTGCCATTGAGTACGCTATGCAAAGGCTGCCGCAACCGGAACGACGATTAGAAATTTTACGCCAAGCTGGCCCTATCTACGAGTATCCACCTTTTTACTTTCAGGTTTGCGGTGCCGATCCCAAGGTAAGCGCTCAAGTACTTAAGCGTCTGACAGACTGCGGGCATGTCCCGGAGGCGCTGCGCCTTGCCCACCTGATTGCAGCTGCGGTTGTCAAAGGGGAGAGTGGGCGACAGGCTTGAATAAAGGCAGAAGATAGCCAAATTCGTAGGGTGCGTTACTTTACTAACGCACCCTACTAGCTACTGGTGTAATCGGACTAATTTGGTGAATTATGATTTCTTGTGGGATGGGCGTCTCGCCCGTCCGATGAAAATGCCTGCACCACAAAAAATTTTTTGCTATATTTTAGCCTGGTCTCACCACTACGAATAAATTTTAATTAAAAAACTCATATGCAAGAAATAAGCATTGCTACCCATCGTCCTCGATAGCGGGCATCCTGGGTTAGTTTCCGTATTTTTGCTATATCAGTGTCTGTAGCGAGAGTAAAATCCACTGGTGCGCCAGCTTCAGTGATATTCTTTTCTTCCCACTCTTTTTCCAAATCATCGTGATGGGAAATTGCTGCAATCGTCTCCAGCCAACGCACCGGACGCTCCTTAGCATTCCAGTATCCCGCGATTTGAGCAGCAAGTAAAGCATGGGCGCGATGGTAAATTACTTCCCAACCCTTCTGGTGTTGATTCACAATCATGAATCAGTCTCGATCCTTCATGTAATATGAGTTTGCTTCCCGATATTGCAAAAGTGAGGATACCTCATTCATCTGCCAACAGCACGAAAATACAGTGCCATTATGAATAAATTGACGTTGAAAAATTGGATTTTCATTAATCAGCGACTAACACCTTATTGGTTTTTGCTGCCTGCTTTAGTTATCCTGGTACTAACCGTCTTTTGGCCTGCCCTGCAAGCCTTCTATCTCAGCTTTAGCCGCTACGAATACGATCTAACTCAAACACCACAATGGATTGGTTTTGATAATTTCCGGCGCTTGTGGGCCGATCCTGTGTTTTGGCAAACCTTGGGAAACACCTTGCTGTATCTTGTAGGTGTAGTACCGATTTTAGTAATTGCCCCCTTAGCCCTAGCAATTTTAGTAAATCAGAAACTGCGGGGAATGCATTGGTTTCGGGCTGCATATTACACCCCAGTAGTAATTTCAATGGTAGTAGCAGGAATTGCTTGGAGATGGTTGTATGCAGAAAACGGCTTACTCAACCAGTTACTCAAAGGTATTTTTCCAGAAGGAATTCCCTGGCTTACCAGTCCCAAGTTTGCATTGTTCAGCGTCATGGCTGTCACCGTTTGGAAAGGATTGGGCTACTACATGGTGATTTATCTGGCTGGGTTGCAATCAATACCAGATGATGTGTATGAAGCAGCAGCTATTGATGGTTCTGACGGTGTCCGCAAACACTGGGATATTACCGTACCCTTGATGAAACCTTATTTAGCTTTGGTGGCAGTTATTTCCGCCATTTCCGCAACAAAAGTATTTGAAGAAGTGTATATTATGACTCAGGGCGGGCCGCGCAATAGCTCGAAAACAATAGTTTATTATCTGTACGAGCAAGCATTTAATAACTTGGAAATTAGCTATGCTTGTACAATTGGGCTGGTGTTATTTTTGATAATTTTAAGCTTGTCAATTTTGCGGCTATCAGTAAATAGTGTTAGTCAATAGTCATTGGTCATTGGTTAGTGGTTAGTGGTTAGTGGTTAGTGGTTAGTGGTTAGTGGTTAGTAGTTAGTGGTTAGTAGTTAGTTGTTAGTGGTTGTTAACTATGCCCAATGCCCACTCTCCCACTCCCCTTCATTCGGGTCTTAGGTCGTTAGATATTTCCACAATACCCCTAGTTCCATCAATCCGTACTTTCTGACCATCTTGTAAAATCCAAGTCGCATTATGTACATCCATGACCGCAGGAATACCGTATTCGCGAGCTAAGATCGCTCCGTGAGAAAGCCTGCCACCAGCTTCAGAAATCAATCCTCCGGCTCTAACCAACATGGGTGCCCAACCAGAATCTGTATAAGGCACTACTAAGATTGTATCTCTGTTAATCTCTGGTATTGCTTGTAAATTTCGCATCACCTTTACTCTGCCTGCGGCTTGTCCGGGACTGGCGGGAATGCCCTGCAACATGCGATCGGGAGAGAGAGGAGTTATTCGAGCAGGTAAGGCGGGAGGAGTGTTACCGTAAACTAAAAGCGGTACTGGATTGAGCTGACTGTGTTCTGCAAGTAGCGATCGCCTTAATCTCACGATCTCCGGTAACTGCTCGATCAACTCCGGTTCTGTTCCCTCAACCAAGCGTCGCACTTCCTCAAATTCCAGAAAAAAGATATCTCCAACTTCTGTGAGTAAGCCATCTTTTAACCAAATTTGTTCGAGTGCCACAAATGACCAACGCAAGTGAGCCAATAACTTAGAATAAACCTCCGTAACTCGCCCTTTGAGATCCACACGTCCTTGCACGAAACCTTTTTTTCTCTTTTCTGGGCTTGTTTGCAGTCTTGGCTGTTCATCTCCCTGCATGAACTGCACAAACAACTGCTTTACAGCTTGGGGTTCTTCCTTCCAAGTGGGAACGGCAATATCAGTTCCTACCTCGCTTAAATAACCGTAGTGTTGCAGCAACTTGTCATACTCGGCCAGAATTTCTTGCCCTGATTCAGAACGTGCCATGTCCTCAAACACCGTATCCTGATCAAACTGCGGGAATTCCTGTTTGGCTTTGGCGGCTAAATCGTGGAGCGATCGCAATGCTGCAACTTCTGGTGTGAGACTGTTATCAAGTTTCCCGTCTTTAACTTTAAATATTGCTTGACGCACCGCCGCACTCAATGGAGCCAAAATACTGTAATAAGTGGCATGGTGCAGTAAATCTAGAATGTAGTTAATTCTCGTCAACAGCCCTGGCGGTTCCAATTCTTCCGCTGATTCTAAAGACAACTGAGATAAGCCAGGCGCAAAAAGTCTGCGGTAATCTCGCTTAAAATCTCTCTCTAACCATAACTCCCGCATTAGCAACCGCAGCAGTCCGGGTAAGCTTTCCAATGTGGAATTCAACGGGGGCTTACTCAATTTCGCTCCTCTAGTTAAAAACTCCAGACTTTCTGGTGGTAATCCCATGCGGCGGAAAATTTGTCCTAAGAGAGTAGCATTAAAATAGGCATGAGAATAATGTAGTGTCGCCGTTTCATTAAAATCTAATCCTAAGGAGCGTTGACCTAGCACCAGAGCAAAAAGCGCTCCCCACACACCACAGGTTAAGGGACGATTAATTGACCAAGTTAAGGGGCGAATTAGGCCGGGAATCACTTCTGCGGCTATTTTGCGCGTCCAAATCGGTAGCAGGGTACTAATTGGGCGGGTTTGCAGTACCCAAAGTGTTTGTCCATCGTAACTCCACTCGATATCTTGGGGAACACCGTAGTAACGGTCTTCTAAACGTCGAGCTAAGTATGCTACTTGTTTGATTAATGCTGGTGGTACCCGTCCTTGACCCTCTAGTTGAATCAGCGCTAAATTTTCCGTATCGACAACAAAAGCGCGATATTGTTCTGGTGTGACGCGTCCAGAAACAACTTGAGCAGCGCTTCCTGGCAAAGCCTCAATCACTACTGCATCTTGTTCTTGAGTCATGGGATCGCGGCTGAACGCCACGCCAGAATAAACGCTTTGAATTTGTTGTTGAACCAGCACCGCCATTGCTGTGTCTCTGACGTTGCGATCGCGGCGGTACTGCACTGCTAGGGGCTGATTATAGGAAGCCTGAACTTGGGCGATCGCGTTTTGCAAACCTTCTTTGGTGGTGACGTTTAAAACTGTTTCGTACTGTCCAGCCCCGGAAGCTTGTTCTGAGTCTTCGCCAATGGCGGAAGAACGCACCACTAAAGGACATAAATCTGATGGTTTGAGAAAGTCAATTAATGCTTCGGGATCTTCATAGGGAGTAAGTACCCATCCCTTGGGGACTGGATAACCCCATCGCTTAATTTGAGATAATCTGGCTGCTTTGTATCCGACTAAATTAGCATCTAATTCATCATCGAGAGAAAGAATTCCTTGATCGCCCCGCAAAAATTGCAATACTGATTGTGACTCTGGTTGCGCCTCTTGGACTGGGAGATCCAAATCATCAGGCATTTGTTTGTAAATCCAACCCAATAATGCCGCAAGTGCCACAGCAGCAACGATCAAGAATGCATTGTCTAGGTGCAAAATTCCCAAAATCATTGGAAATATAAACAAGACTACATATTTTGCCAACAGGCGATCGCGAAAAATCGTAAAACTAATACTGGCGACTAAAAATACAAATCCAGCTGCAAGGGGATCGTGTACCATAAATCCCCAAACAACGTTCGTAGTGCCTGCTCCTCTACCCATCCAGTATCTACCCATGACTAGAGCAATCAGGGCTACCAATTCCCAAGCTGAACCATCTGGAAAGAAAATACGAGCAATCAGGACTGCGGCAATTCCCTTTGCAGCCTCCGATAATACCGCCAAAATTCCTGCAAATGTACCGCCATGATAGAAAGCGGCTGATACTCCAATGTTGCCAGTACCAATTTCCGCTAATTGCCGCCCCTTGAGAGCTTGAGTAATCCAGGCAATTAACGGTAATGCACCCAACAACGGGCAGACAATCAAAATAGTTAAGACACCCCAGAGTTCAAGCATGTTGGATTTCGGATTTTAGATACATCTTCAATCTAAAATCTCAAATCTCAAATTGTTAATAAATTTTAGGAGTTTTTATAAATACATTGAGAAAGTTTCTCTAATTTTCCACGTGCTGTTTGCAGTCATGGATTTTGGGGCGAGCAATTCAGAAGTCAACCACCCCACCCACACTCTTGATAGGGCTTGTCCCGGATTTCTCAAATAGCGAATCTTTATTCCTCAAACCAAATTTCTCAAACAAAGTTGAATAATATAGCTTGAGAATTTAGCAAGATGATTCCTAACGTCGTATGCTACGACATTTATGGCAATCAAGCAGAGGAACTCTATACCGATGAATTTGGTTGGGCTGATTTCCTGGCTGATGGAGGAACAGTTGCCATCTGGCTTGAGAATGAAGTGAGTTTATCAAGTTAAATCAAGTTCGTAAAAACCCGATCGCAAACTTGCACCACTAAAAACACTAAATAGCTACCCCAAGGAGTCAAGATTTCATAGCAAAATGCTTATAGTTGCACCAATGGCATCCCCGATCTTGGAAAATAGATAACACAATCAAAATTTATGCGCTACCGTCGATTCAGTTACCGTTACACTGGTGTTTTTTCCGGCATGACCGATCCTTCCCAGTCCAACGTTTGGGAAGGTCAACTTCAGTCGAGCTTTGCCTATCCCCAGTGGCAACCTGCTGCCGACCTCTACGAAACTCCCACCGCCCTGATTGTAAAAGCTGAAGTGGCAGGCATGGCAGAAGAAGATTTTGAGATTTCCCTCTACGAAAATGCCCTGGTGATTCAGGGTGTGCGTCCTTGGGAGAGTTTTGAAGGCGAGGGACTGTACCATGCTGTCAACATTCACTACGGTGCCTTTCGTCTGGAAGTGCCCCTACAGCAGCCGATTGAGCGCGATCGCATCCAAGCCCGTTACGACCGGGGTTTCTTATACGTCATCCTACCCAAAGCGGAGGTGTAATTATGAGCAATACTCCCATCAGTGTCGATCGGAGTCCCGAAACTAACGCCCAAAATATTCCTAAAATTCCCGATGCCCTGCCGGTGTTGCCCTTGATCAATACGGTTATTGTTCCCATGGCAGTGGCTCCCATTGTCGTCGGGCAAGAGCGATCGGTCAAGCTAGTAGACGAGGTCATGCGCACTAATCGGCTGGTGGCGCTGGTGGCTCAGCGTCATCTAGAGGCGCGCCCAGCTGGCCCAGATGATATTTACCGCGTTGGTACAGCAGCCATTATTCACCGACTGCTGCGTCTACCGGATGGTACCCTACAACTCGTTGTTCAGGGACTAGAACGAATTCGTATCCTGGACTTTCTGCAAACCGAACCCTTTTTGGTGGCACGGGTAGAAAAGTCCCCAGAGCAGGTGACGGTGGGCACAGAACTAGAAGCGCTGCGCCGGACTCTGGGGGAATTATTTAGCAAGCTGGTGCCTTTGACCGAAGATATTCCTAATGAGTTGGCAGCTGCCGGTGAACACATTGGCGACTCCCGCATGTTTGCCTATTTAGTTGCGGCGATGACACCGATGGAAACACCAGTGCGGCAGGAAATCCTGGAACTGGATGCAGTGGAAAATAAGCTCCAGCGGCTGATTGAGATTGTCCAACAGGAATTAGCTGTGCGGGAATTGCAGAAGCAAATTGCCTCTGACGCTCAGGAAAAAATTTCTAAAACCCAACGGGAATATATCCTCCGCGAACAATTAAAATCCATTCAGCGCGAACTGGGTGAAGAAAACGCAGAACAAGCAGAAGTTCAAGAGTTGCGAAAACAACTTGAAGCGGCTCAGTTACCCGAAGAAGCCCGCAAAGAAGCCTTTCGCGAATTGTCGCGCTTGGAACGGTTGCCTGCTATTTCACCAGAATACGGCATGATTCGCACTTATCTGGACTGGATGGTGAATCTGCCCTGGAACACAACGACTGGGGAGGCGATCGACCTAGGATATGCTCGCCAAGTGTTGGATGAAGATCATTATGACTTAGAACGGATTAAAGACCGGATTCTGGAATATCTAGCAGTTAAAAAACTCAAGAGCGATCGCGCCGCCGCTCTTGTAGAACAGAACTCTGCCCAGTCGTCTTCCCAGGAGAATTCTCAGAAGCCGCCAGAACCCCTGCTGGAAGATATTCGCCGCGAACCGATTTTGTGTTTTGTGGGGCCACCCGGCGTTGGCAAAACCTCTCTGGGACAGTCGATCGCCCGTGCCATGGGACGCAAGTTTGTGCGGATTAGTCTGGGTGGCATGAGCGATGAAGCGGAAATTCGCGGTCATCGCCGGACGTATATTGGTGCCTTACCGGGACGCTTAATTCAAGCCTTGCGTCGGGCAGAAACTGCCGATCCCGTCTTTATGCTCGATGAAGTGGACAAACTGGGCAGAAGTTTTCAGGGAGATCCGGCAGCAGCCCTTTTGGAAGTCCTCGATCCAGCCCAAAATCATACCTTTGTAGACACCTATTTGGGCGTACCCTTTGATTTGTCGAGGGTATTGTTCATCTGCACCGCTAACACAGTTGAAACCATTCCTTCTCCCTTACTGGATCGCATGGAGATTTTGAGCCTCTCTGGCTATACCGAAATGGAGAAACTGCACATTGCCCGTCGCTATCTGTTGCCCAAACAACTACGGGCCAATGGACTGAAGCCAGAAGAATTAACTATCACCGATGCGGCTTTACAAAGGATTATTCGGGAATATACTCGTGAGGCAGGGGTTCGCAGTTTAGAGCGGGAAATTGGCACCGTGGTGCGCAAAGTAGCCCGTCAAATTGCCGAAGGAGCGATCGCCTCCACGACGGTTGAAGCCGAGCAAATTCCAGATTACCTACGCCGCCCGCGGTTTCTCGATGAAGTGGTGGAAAGGATCGATCGCCCTGGAATTGCCACGGGTTTAGCCTGGACACCTGCTGGCGGAGATGTGTTATTTGTGGAAGCGACGATGATGCCTGGACGAGCCGAGCAGTTGGTGTTAACGGGAATGCTGGGCGATGTGATGCGGGAGTCTGCCCAAGCAGCCCTGTCCTATGTGCGTTCCAATGCGGACAAACTGGGAATCGATCCCAAAGTATTTGTGGGCAAGGTTGTGCATGTACATGTGCCGGCGGGTGCCACGCCCAAAGACGGGCCTTCTGCTGGAGTGACGATGATGACAGCGATCGCCTCCCTTGCTTCCGGTCGATTAGTACGCAATGATGTTGCCATGACCGGAGAAATTACGCTGCGGGGGAAAGTTCTGCCGGTGGGCGGTATTCGTGAAAAAGTGTTAGCCGCCTATCGGGCAGGCATTAAGACTGTGATTCTCCCCCAGCGGAACGAACCCGATCTTGAAGATGTACCAGAAGAAGTGCGCCATCAGCTCCAGTTTGTACCTGTGAGTGCGGCTGAGGAAGTTCTGACAACGGCTCTAACCCCTGCCAATTCTTGATGCTTAATTATCCTTCCCATGACCTCTTTTATTATCCGGGCATTCCTCACCCTCTTTGTCGTTCTCGATCCGATTGGGTTAGTGCCCATTTTTATGACCCTGGCTGGAGAGTATGCGCCTAAAGTACAAATGCGAATTATTCGTCAGGCAGTTTTGGTCGCAGGGGGAATTTTATTAGTTTTTGCATTGTTTGGGAATAACTTGCTGCGCTATCTAGGCATCAGTGTTGAAGCTTTTCAGGTAGCAGCCGGAATTTTATTGTTAAAAATTGCGATCGATATGGTGTTTGCCCAGCATCAGCGGGAAACCAAAGCAGAAGAATCCGAAGCCCAAGCCCGGACAGATATCAGTATTTTTCCATTGGGTACTCCTTTAATAGCCGGGCCAGGTGCCCTAGCCAGCATTTTAGTCTTGCAGGGAGAGGCGGCAATCTATCCCTTCGGTACGGCGATCGTCTTAGCTATTACTATGTTTGTGTTGTTGCTGCTCTATGGTTTCTTGGCGATCGCTCAAACCCTGACTCAATGGCTAGGACGGACTGGAATTAATGTGATTTCCAGAGTGTTGGGAATTTTACTCGCCGCGTTGGCAGTGCAGTATATTGCAGATGGTATCCTTACCTTAATCAAAAAAACATTTCTTTAAATTAACCTAGTTGCCTTATGTCTTAATGCCTTGGCGGTAAAAGTTGTCTTTTAAACCACCAAGGCACTAAGACACAAAGGTAAAAATAACCTCTTTCATCTAGATTGAGGTGTTTATATACTTCAGACCCTGATTCTGGGCTATCTCGATTGAATTTAATTTACTGCATAGGCTGCTTGCAGCGCCCAAATAATTAGAGCTGCAATTCCTCCCAAAACTAGCACGGTGGAAATAGTGACTGCTTTTGGAGAATCTGCACCCTCAAATTTCATGATGCCTCGGTTCAAATCGGACATAGATTTGTAATCCCCTTTTAATTGCAGTGCTAATTTGTCGGTTCTGATTGTAGTCTTTTAGTTCGCAACTGATGCAACGTAACTAATATTATTTTGTTTAAGCTTTGCAAAGTTGGCATCATCACAATTACTTAAGCTAAACGAAATATTATCTACTTTTATACATTACTTACGGTTAATTATTTAAATTAAGTATAATATGTAACAAGATTGATAATAGTTATTTGTTGGTAGTTGATGGTTATTGGTTGGCTGTTCCAAGTTTTTCCAACCAACAAACAACCACCAACAATATATTGATTTAAAGGTGTTTGCAAGTGAAAGAGGTACTGGTAATAATTTTAGCGGTAGTTGTCAGCTTATTTGTAGTGATTGAAATTGGACTGCGATCGCTTTTTGGTTTTGGTAATCCCCTAATTTATATTGCTGATGAGCAAATTGGCTATTTGTTAGCTCCCAACCAGCGCACCCGTCGCTATGGCAATCGCATTGAGATTAATCAGTATTCTATGCGAGGTGAAGCAATACAGCAGACACCTTCATCCTCTACTCTGCGCGTATTGCTGTTGGGAGACTCAATCGCTAATGGTGGCTGGTGGACAGACCAAGATCGTACAATTTCTAGTCTGATGCAGCGCTCTCTAGTATCGGCAAATATTAGTAATTATCGGCAAGTAGAAGTGCTAAATGCTTCAGCTAACTCTTGGGGGCCAAGAAATGAACTAGCTTATTTACACCGATTTGGTAATTTTCACGCGCAAGTAGTGGTGTTACTAATTAATACAGATGACTTATTTGCGACTGCTCCCACATCTTTGCCAGTGGGACGCGATCGCAACTATCCAGACCGAAAACCGCCTTTAGCATTGGTAGAAGTGTTTCAGCGCTATGTCAAAAAGCCGAAACCGATACCAGAAATGCAAGCAGTACAAAAAGAAGGTGGCGATCGCGTGGGTGTAAATTTAGAAGCAATTGGTAAAATTCAAACATTCACGCATCAAAATAACAGCCAATTTTTACTAGTCATGACTCCTTTAGCGCGTGAAATTGGTTCACCTGGCCCCCGCGATTATGAAATTAAAGCACGTCAGCGCCTGACTGAATTCACTAAAACGCAGCAAATTAGTTATATAGATTTTTTGCCGCTATTTAACGCCACCAAAGACCCAAAATCCTTATACCAAGACCACATCCACCTCAACTTGCAAGGAAATCAACTAGTGAGTAAGGCGATCGAGCAAAAGTTGGTTGAGTTATTGGAGCAAAAAATACCACAAAGTAGTTATTAAGTTATGAGGTTGTTTGAAAAGTTGCTGGTGGTACATCAAGCGATTTTCGATTCCCCATTATCCCCTTCCCAAGGGGAATAATGGGGGTCTGCAAACCTTGCAAGCGTCACGAGTAATCTGAAAACACGCTCTAACCTACCCTATAATCTGCACACGTCTGCGTTATTGGCAAGGTAAACTGTTTGAGTTAAGCCACGCTTTTGTTAACAACATAGTCCTATGCCACATTTTTTATTAGAAGTTGGTACAGAAGAATTACCTGCAAGTTTTTTGAGTAGCGCTGTTGCACAGTGGAAGTCACTGATTCCCAAAAGTCTGGCTGAAAATAACCTCAACAGTGATGCTGTAGAAGTTTACGGTACACCTCGGCGTCTGGCGGTACTGATCAAAGGTTTACCATCCAAGCAAGCAGACCGAGAAGAAGAAGTTAAAGGCCCGCCTGCACAAGCAGCTTTTAAAGATGGCAAACCGACACCAGCCGCGCAAGGTTTTGCCAAAAAGCAAGGTGTGGAACTTGATGCTTTACAAGTCCGCGCCACCGATAAAGGGGATTTTGTATTTGTACAGAAAGTCATCCCCGGTCGCAGTGTAGCAGAAATTTTGACAGAACTTGTTCCCCAGTGGATTTTGAGTTTAGAAGGTAAGCGCCTAATGCGCTGGGGTGATGGAGATTTGCGGTTTTCTCGCCCTATCCGTTGGTTGGTGACTTTATTAGATGATGCGGTGCTGCCGATAGAATTAGTAAATGGGTCTGAGACTATTAAGAGCGATCGCATTTCTCAAGGTCATCGCGTTTTACATCCACAACCAGTCACAATTCCCCAAGCTACTGATTATGTCGCTGTACTGCGCTTGGCATCGGTTGTTGTTAATGTCGAGGAACGCGCAAATATTATCACCCAGGAAGTTAAAGAATCTGCCCAAAAGTTAAATGGGTATGCAGAAATTTACCCAGATTTATTAGAGGAAGTTACGAATCTGGTCGAATGGCCTTCAGCTGTAATTGGTGAGTTTGAAAGCGAATTTTTGAACTTGCCAGTAGAAGTAATTACTACTGTCATGGTGCATCACCAGCGTTATTTTCCTGTATTTAAAGCCAGTAACCATCAACAATTACTGCCGTTTTTTATCACTATTTCCAATGGCGATCCAGCCAAAGCAGATATCATTGCTGTTGGTAATGCTAGAGTCATTCGTGCCCGTTTAGCTGATGGTAAGTTTTTCTATGATGCCGATTTAAAAAATCCTTTGGATAGTTTTTTACCACAGTTAGCGAAGGTAACTTTCCAAGAAGATTTAGGTTCTTTGTTAGACAAAGTTGGGCGCGTCTCCAAAATTGCTACGCAGATTGCCCAACAACTGCAATTAAGCGAAGAAGAAAGCCATAATGTTCACCGCGCTGCTTTACTGTGCAAGGCTGATTTGGTGAGTCAAATGGTATATGAATTCCCAGAATTGCAGGGAATAATGGGACAAAAATATGCCTTGGCAAGTGGAGAACCAGAAGCAGTAGCGACGGCAATTTTTGAACATTATTTGCCACGAGGTGCAGATGATATTTTACCCCAAACAATTACAGGTCAAGTTGTTGGTTTGGCAGACAGACTAGATACATTAGTAAGTATCTTTGGTTTGGGGATGATTCCCACCGGTTCTTCTGACCCCTTTGCTTTGCGACGGGCAGCAAATGCTGTAATTAACATTACATGGGCAGCAGATTTAGCTATTAATTTACAGCAGCTATTAGAGCAAATTGCCACAGATTTTGTTGCAGAACATGACAAAAATCAAACAGAATTAGTTAATACTTTGCAAGAATTTTTCTTGCAACGCATCCGTACCTTGCTGCAAGAAGAAAAACAGATAGATTACGACTTGGTCAATGCTGTCTTGGGAGAAAATGACCCAGAGTATGCAGAAAGAGCGTTACAAGATTTATTGGATGTGCGCGATCGCGCTTTATTCCTGCAACAAATCCGCAACGATGGTACGTTAGATAAAATCTACGAAACCGTCAACCGTTCTGCACGTTTGGCAGCGCAGGGAGATTTAGATACCAAACAGCTTGACCCCACCACTGCGGTTAGTCCGGAACTCTTCCAAAAGCCATCTGAGGCAGCTTTTTATCATGCTTTAGTAGATTTATTACCACACACGCAAGCAGCACAGCGATCGCGAAATTATCAACAGTTAGTAGCAGCCCTAGAAAAAATTGCTCCCACGGTGAGTAACTTTTTTGACGGACCAGAAAGTGTTTTGGTCATAGACCCCGATCCCCAAATCAAGCGCAACAGGCTACATTTACTTGGTTTGCTTCGTAACCATGCCCGAGTTTTGGCAGACTTTGGCGCAGTTGTCAAAAATTTATAGCCCAAGTCTATAAAAAGAATGGTGTCAATTGTGCCAAGACACGCTACGATAAATTGTGCTTAACCAGGGACTTCTGCTACAGTCTATGCCCAAAGCTCATGTAATTGGATTAGGAAAGTCCGGTGTTGCGGCGGCGAGATTGTTGAAACGGCAAGGTTGGCAGGTGGTGCTAAGCGATCGCAACACCACCGAAAACCTCCGTCAACAACAACAAGAACTCGCAGCCGAACAAATTGCTGTTGAACTGGGATATTCCCTGGACTTGAATAGTTCAGATGTACCCCAGTTAATAGTTGTTAGTCCCGGTGTTCCTTGGGATATTCCCGTATTAGTCCAAGCACGAGAATTGGGTATAGAAACTATCGGGGAAATGGAACTTGCATGGCGGCATCTACAATCCATACCTTGGGTGGCAATTACTGGCACCAACGGTAAAACCACCACTACTTCCCTTATTGCTGCCATTTTTCAAACAGCAGGATTTAACGCTCCAGCCTGCGGTAACATTGGCTACGCTGCCTGCGAAGTCGCTTTGTCGTCAAAGCCTCCTGAATGGGTAATTGCAGAGATTAGCAGCTATCAAATCGAATCTTCTAACTCTGTGAAACCACGTATTGGTGTGTGGACAACCTTCACGCCCGATCACCTCAGCCGCCATAAAACATTAGATAATTACTACAATATCAAAGCCCAATTGCTACGACAGTGTGAAATACAAGTGTTCAATGGCGATGATACTTACTTAAACAAACTTGGTTTGAGTCATTGGCCCGATGCCTATTGGACAAGTGTTAAAGGTAAAGATTACCTAATTGGGGAGAAAGGCTATTACATAGAAGATGATTGGGTTGTAGAGACGTTGCATGCAACGTCTCTACAGAAAGACGAACCCATCGTGAAAGTATCTGCATTGCGGATGGTGGGAGAACACAACCAGCAAAATTTATTAATGTCAGTTGCAGCAGCGCGGTTGGCAGGAATTGATAAAACTGCGATTTCTCGCGCTATCAGCGAATTTCCCGGCGTTCCCCATCGCTTGGAACACATTTGTAATTGGGAAGGTATTGATTTTATCAACGACAGCAAAGCCACTAATTACGACGCTGCTGAAGTGGGATTAGCATCGGTGAAAAGCCCAGTAATTTTAATTGCAGGTGGCGAAGCCAAAGCTGGCGATGATACTGGCTGGATGGCACAAATTAAAGCCAAAGCCGCCGCAGTTTTACTTATCGGTAATGCAGCCCCCGCCTTTGCCCAGCGCCTGCAAGAAGTGGGATATGCCAATTACGAAATTGTAGAAACAATGGATCGGGCTGTTTCTAAGTCGGCAGAATTAGCTAAACAGTATCAAGCACCTGTAGTGTTGCTTTCGCCTGCTTGTGCAAGTTTTGACCAGTATCCTAACTTTGAAGTGCGAGGCGACCATTTCCGACAGTTGTGCTTAGAATGGGTGGGAAAAAGTTAAAATACTTTGTGTCTTTGTGCCTTAGTGGTTAAAAAATCTTGAACCACCAAGACACAAAGCTTGCCCTTGAGCATAGCGAAGGGACACCAAGTTTGGTAATGCCGAATTAGAAATTTTTAACTTTTAATTCTAGTGCTTTACTCTTACCAGGATTCATTAACCCATATGGGTCAACCATCTCCTTGAATTTTAATTGCTCTGGGTCGATAACTTTCCTGCCGCCATCTTCAATAATGTAAGTGTGGGGATTGGCAATAAACACACCTTGTTCTTCGTGATCGCGGATAATTTCGTTTAGGCGTTCTTCTGTGGTGTAACGTACGAGTTGCAAAGCAGCGGGAATTGCTGTACCGTTCACCCGAATAAATTCCAAATGCATCATCACTTCATCTCCATAGTGATGATACATATGCTCTACCAATTGTAGAGACGTTGCATGCAACGTCTCTACATTAGCAGGGAAGATACTTTGCAAGTAGGTGATGGAGGTATCGACAGTGCGGGCGTGTAAGGTGGTATGGTTCCAAGTGAATTCTAATAGATTCGCACTTTTTCCAGCTGCTTGTGCAGGTTGTTGATATGTAATCTTGCCACCGTGTTGTTGTACTAATCCAGGCAATAATTCTAAACTCGGTTCAGCAATTAATAATAAAGCAGCGTGAGTGCCATCGGGGATGTACTGCCGTAGGGGAGTAAAATATTGAGGTATGGGAGATGCAAAGATACCAATCTCTTTTTTAATCATGCCATCGGCATTGGCTAAAGCTTGCCCAAATCTTGCCGCTGCCATAAACTCATCGAAAGTAACAATTACCTCTGCCCAAGGATAAGCTGGCCCGAGGGGAATTTCTACTTCGGTGATAATGCCGTTAATACCCCAAGCATGGTTTACCTTTTGCACATCGTCGCCGCGCAATTCAATCAAGCGTGGTTCATCTTCCAACGTCACGACTCGCAGTGCTAAAAGATTACCGCGATCGCCTAACAATCCATATTGTATAGACCCAATTCCCCCACTCCCACCAGCTACAAATCCGGCAATTGTTGCTGTGCGGTAAGTAGAAGGTGCCATCCGCATTTCCCAGCCAATTTCCCGTGCTTTTTTATCTAGTGCTGCCAACTTCACTCCCGCTTCAACTCGTGCTACGCCTGGCTTGATCCAACGGATCTCCTGCATCCGTGTCATATCAAGAATTACGCCACCGTGTAGCGGTACGCATTGCCCATAATTTCCCGTTCCCGCACCTCGTACTGTTACGGGGACTCGGTACTTAGCGCAGCTGGCTGCAACTTTTAATACTTCTTGCTCGTTGGCAGGACGTATAACTATATCTCCTACTTTTCCCGTATAATGCCATAATACAGCAAAACACGCAATATTATTAAACTGTAAGCTCTAAATGAGCATTGCTAAACATAGATAAATTCTAATCAAACGTATAGATTTTCATTAATACTAAAATCTACACATAATAAATTTATTTTTGAGTAGTGACTATTAGCAAACACCAACTACTGTAAGCCCCTACTTTTATTTGATGAGATTTAATACCCCTGAATATGTTAATTGAAAATAGTTATTCCATCAATTTGGAGAACATCTACCGCAAAAGTTAGGGCTGAATTTACACGAGGGGTAGCCTGTCAATGCGTAAGATGTACAATAAGGGAAAGTTGTAATTTCGTATTTAGCTTTTCGCGAAGTAGAAGCAGTCTGTAATGGTCGATTACGTTTAGTTTTTGGATTGGTAATGATACCTAAAAGTCTGGGAAAGATTAGGCAGGCAACTGTGCTAAATAATGTCAGCAATGTAGCATCTATACGACCCATAGGTAATCACCTGTTCCCTTTTCATTAATTTTAGATAATAGGCGTCTGCTGTTTTTAGTTGGCAGAAAAACTTATTTAAACCAACTAAAAACAAAGTTCGCACTAGTTGCAACTTCAGAAGGCTCTAGCTCTTGTTGAGAATGATGCAAGATGCAAGTTTAAACCAACTAAAAACAAACTTAGCATTGCTTTTTGTCTATACTACTTAATCATAATATAGATTTTTTTATATATGTACATAAAATCCTCAAAGTTTCTTGAGACAAAAAGAATTTTGTCCATTCAGGTTTGGTCTTTTAGCCGGATCGCAGCATAAGCTGGAAACATCACTCACTGAATTACTGAGGCTGTGGTGTTATGTCAAAAACTCCTGTGAAAAATTCTTTTCTTGCCAACATAACTGAACGAGAGCTACAAGCAATAAAGCATTTGCCTGATTACTCAAGCGTGGAGTCACTACCAGAAATATGGCCTTTGGTAGCACAACGATTTGGTAATATTGTTGCTCTGCACAATCCCCATGCTCAACCAGAAATAGTTCTGACTTATACTCAGCTGTGCCAACAAATTCAACTATTTGCAACTGGATTGCAGGCTTTGGGAGTACAAGCGGGCGATCGCATTTCTCTGATTTCCGATAATTCTCCCCGCTGGTTGATTGCCGATCAGGGTATTATGACGGCTGGGGCTGTGGATGCGGTGCGTAGTTCCCAAGCAGAACGGGAAGAACTCCTCTATATTGTGGCTAACAGTGGCAGCACGGCGCTAGTAGTGGAAGATTTAAAGACATTCAAGAAACTGCGCGATCGCCTTGACGATTTGCCGATTAAATTAGTCATCTTGCTTTCTGATGAAGCACCACCAGAAGCAGATACCTTGAAGGTGTATTCCTTTGCTCAGTTAATGGAAATTGCGGCTAAACACACTTTACAACCAGTCAAGCGCAGCCGCGACGATCTTGCCACCCTCATTTATACTTCTGGTACTACGGGTAAACCCAAGGGCGTGATGCTCAGCCATCGCAACTTGATGCACCAAATCGTCGCCATACCAGCAGTAGTGCAACCACAGGGAGGAGATATTGTCCTGAGTATTCTCCCTACCTGGCACAGCTATGAGCGGAGTTGCGAGTATTTCTTGCTTTCTCTAGGTTGCACGCAAATTTATACTAACTTGCGTTCGATCAAGCAGGATTTAAAAGAATTTAGACCGCATTACATGGTAGCTGTACCGCGTCTTTTAGAATCTATTTACGAAGGAGTGCAAAAGCAGTTTCGCGAACAACCTGCTTCTCGCCAACGCCTAATTAAATTCTTTCTCGGTATCAGCGAGAAATACATTCAAGCACGGCGGACAGTCGAAGGTTTAGATTTACAGAACCTGAATCCTTCCATAGTTGAGCGCTTGACAGCTAGTACACAAGCTGCGGCTTTGTCACCCCTACACGCTTTAGGAGAAAAATTAGTCTACAACAAAGTTAGGGAAGCAACAGGAGGAAGAGTTAAGCAAATGATTAGCGGTGGTGGTGCGCTTCCCAAGCACGTAGATGACTTTTTTGAAATTATTGGTGTAGAGATTTTAGTTGGCTATGGCTTGACCGAAACTTCCCCTGTCACCCATGCACGGCGTTATTGGCGGAATTTGCGCGGTTCGGCTGGGCAACCAATACCAGGTACAGAAACTAAAATAGTCGATTCTGAGACTCGCAAGGAGTTACCACCTGGGGAAAAGGGTTTGGTGTTGCTGCGAGGGCCGCAAATTATGCAAGGTTATTACCAAAATCCAGAAGCAACAGCCAAAGCAATTGATTCTGAAGGCTGGTTTGACAGTGGTGACTTGGGTTGGGTAACACCGCAAAATGACTTGGTTCTGACCGGACGAGCCAAGGATACGATTGTATTAACGAATGGGGAAAATATCGAACCGCAACCGATAGAGGATGCTTGTTTGCGATCGCCCTACATAGATCAAATCATGCTTGTTGGGCAAGACCAAAAAAGTCTGGGTGCTTTAATTGTCCCCAATCTGGAAGCCTTAGAAAAATGGGCAGCAAGTCAGAATCTGCAACTGTGTATAGAGGACGACAAAGTGGCCTCGGCAACCAGTCAAAAAATAAACCTGGAGAGTAAAATAATCCAGGATTTGTTTCGGCAAGAATTGAATCGGGAAGTGCAAAACCGTCCTGGCTATCGACCAGATGATCGCATCGGTCGGTTCAAGCTGATTCTAGAGCCGTTTTCCATTGAAAATGGCATGATGACGCAAAAGCTAAGCATTAAACGACATGTCGTGATGGAACGCTATCGCGATATTATTAACGGGATGTTTGCCCAATAAGTCCACTGCAAACCAGAAAGTTAACGTAAACCCTTTATGGATGTCTCCAAGCCTCAACTGCTTTTAAAACGCATTGTCAATATCAAAGCCATTGTCACTCCTCTTTGGAAAGAGGAAGTACAGCAGCAATTACAAGCGCAGATCAATCAAACCGACCAGCAATTGCAACAGTTGGACATCCAAGGACAGCGGGCGATCGCAGAAATTCAAAAGCAAAATCTGCAACCGCCCGGTCCTCAAGCCCTCCAACAAATTGAGAATATTCAATTCCAGGTCAATCAAAAGAAAAGCGAACTGCTAGAGCAGAAAAATCAAAGTCTGCAAAACCTCCAGCAAGTACAGATGCTTGAGTTAGACCAAGAAGTCAACCAATTTCAGATGGAAGGCTTTTTCCGAGTAGAACCGGGGGATAACTTAATTAGTAAAATGCAGGTCGAGGTTGTGCTACGCGATGGTGTTGTAGAAGAAATTCGCGGCGATATCTAGGCTTAATTATAGCTTGATGGGGCGCTCTAACTGCCCTCACCTACAATACTTGTCATATCTACTATCGGCTTTTATCGGTGAGGGGTATGCTAAAAAGCTCCTCACACCACACGTGGTTACTCCTCACTGCTTCTTTGTGCTGATAGCTGCTTTGAACATCTATTGACAGGTAATCATTGCCAAATCTTTCCTGCCGTTTCTCAACAGACATTGTTCCTGGGAACCAGCCCAAACAATTTGCCACAAAGGGGGTGAACTAGCAAGCAGCGATCGCCCAAATGATGTCAACTCAACTCGATACTTAACAGCCCTTGTAGCATTTTTTCTCTCCTTTGTTTGCACGATCGTTACAAACGCTTGATTTGGTTGCGGATAAAATACCTCTACCTTGCGCGTTCCTCGCTCTGGTACACTATCGTCAAAGGCATCAAGGGCGAGGGCAGCCGGATCGCTACCTTGGAGAACTGACTTAATACTACCAAGTGGTATAGCTTTATACCTAGCCCGCTCCGGATTTGCCATCACTTCTTGAGCTGAAGCCACAGCAGCGGAGTGCCGCTGTGGTAGATTGTTATTGGCAATTGGCGCAGATTGCTGGCGATTAGCAATATAAACTCCAGCGGCAGCGGTGGCAAAGATACTCAGTATCAAAATTACCAAAATCTTCAACTTTGCCGGCATAAAAAATTAACAAGCACTTTCAAGCAGTTTAGTTAATCAAATTTGAATTTTAAATTGAAGTATGACTCTAGTTCCTCCTTCTTTTGAGTAATTGTTCTGATGTAACTAGCCGTGATAAGAAATACAAATTAATAGACCATCAGGCAATAGAATAGTTCCTCGCGTCTCTGGTCAAGATACAATTCGATCTGACACAAGCTGTTAAATTTTACAAGATTATCGATTCGCCCTCCCTATGAGCATTCACGAAATATTCATGCCCGCACTTAGTTCCACCATGACCGAAGGTAAAATTGTCTCTTGGGTGAAATCGACCGGGGACAAAGTGGAAAAAGGCGAAACAGTGGTGGTTGTCGAGTCAGATAAGGCAGATATGGATGTGGAATCCTTTTATGAAGGATATTTAGCCCACATCATTGTACAAGCTGGTGAAACCGCGCCCGTGGGAGCAGCGATCGCTCTGTTGGCAGAAACCGAAGCCGAAATTGAAACAGCGAAGTCTCAAGCCCAAGGCGCTGGTGCTGCTAAAGCTGAAACTGCTGCTGCTCCCAGACAAACGGCAGATACAGCCGCAGTCGCAACACCTGTCTTGGCGACTCAAAACGGCTCTAATCATCGTTCCGGGCGAATCGTGGCTTCACCCCGCGCCCGCAAATTAGCCAAGGAACTGAAAGTTGATTTGAGTAACATTTCTGGCAGTGGCCCCTACGGCCGCATCGTCGCTGAAGACATAGAAGCAGCAGTTGGCAAAGCTAGCCCACAACCGACTACAGCAACCCCAGTAACACCGCCACCAGCCGCTGCCCCAGTCGCACCAGCTGCCCAACCAACACCCGCTGCCATGCCAGCAGTTGCGGCTGTTCCAGGTCAAGTAGTGCCTCTTACTACCTTGCAAAATGCCGTGGCGCGGAATATGGTTGCCAGCTTATCCGTGCCTGTAATCCATGTGGGTTACACCATTACCACTGATGCATTAGACCAGCTTTATAAACAGATTAAATCCAAGGGTGTGACAATGACCGCGCTACTAGCAAAAGCCGTAGCGGTGACATTGCAAAAACACCCCCTGATCAATGCCAACTATTCAGACCAAGGAATTGTCTATCCTTCTAGCATCAATATTGCTGTAGCAGTAGCAATGGATGACGGAGGATTGATTACTCCTGTTTTACAAAATGCCGATCAATTGGATATCTATTCTCTATCTCGCACTTGGAAGTCTTTAGTAGATCGCGCCAGAGCCAAAAAACTACAACCAGAAGAGTACAGCACTGGTACATTTACAATATCGAATTTAGGCATGTTTGGCGTAGACAGATTTGATGCGATTCTACCCCCCGGACAAGGTTCAATAATAGCGATCGGGGCATCTCGACCGCAAGTAGTAGCAACAGCCGATGGCATGTTTGGTGTTAAGCAACAAATGCAGGTAAACATTACCTGTGACCACCGCATTATTTATGGTGCTCCCGCAGCCGCATTCTTGCAAGATTTAGCGAAATTGATTGAGACCAATCCTCAATCTTTAACCATGTAAGTGAAAATACTACTTTAATAACCAATTTTAAGACTTGGAGTTTGCATCCTCCAAGTCTTTTTCAATGCCTGCGTATCCCATCGCAAAAAACTCTGCGAACCTCTGCGGAACCCTCTGCGAACCTCTGCGTTTAAAAAATATAATATTACTTAAATACTGCCTATATTTGCCGTTGACATTGCTACTTCGCTAGCGCGATCTTGCCTTTGCTTCACTTGGTTGGTAGCAAAATGCTTATCAATAAGTGCAGGAACTTGTGTAGCTTGAATGTGACTGTAGCGGGTTTTATCAGGCATAACTAAATTAGGCCCTGCCTTGCAGTTTTTCATGCAACCAGTCGCTTTGATAGTCACCTGATCTTCTAAACCGCGATCGCTCAACGCTGATTGTAAAGCTTGACACATAGCCTTACCACCACGCTTCATGCAATCAGACTTTTGACATACCAAAATGGTAGCGACTTTAGTTGGTTGTGGTTTGGCGTCAGTAATTGATGTGGTGATAGGGAGATGGGGTGGTGGGGAGGAAGAATTTCTTTCACTTTCCCACTCTCCCAACGCCAGGTGCTTTATGCCGGAGAACCCTTTCGGCAGTCGCTCATGGGGGGAACCCCCAAGACCGCGCTGCCTCACCACCGCACTGGCTCCTCTTCCCCTCTCCGAAGACGCCGCCATGACTCGCTCAGCTTTTAACTTAAGCGTACCTGTTTTGCGATCGTATTTTTTTTCACCTACAACTTGCAGCCAAGTACCTGGTGATAAACGCCAATCAAAAGCTATCCGTAAATGTTTAGCTAGCTTGATGTAACACTCTCCCTCAGAAGTCGCCAGCATTAAACCTTTGAGTTTATAACCATCTTTGATAACAAAATCGAGGAACCTCCCCTCAAGACAAAATGCGGTTGTTTCAGTTTCATGGGAATTACTCATTGCCTTGACCTATTTTTTACAAACACAAGCAATCTAGCGAGATATCACTGGGAATTGTTGGTGGTGAATGAATGCTACCAACACAGTTCCAACGCCCAAATCAATGCTTGCCGAGGGGCTGTGAATTGCCGCATCACACTCCAAAGTTGAATAGCTGTGTAAGCATCGTCAATTTGAACTGTTAATGGCTGGTTAGTCTCGCACCAACAGGGAATATCTAGTTCCCGCAAGCGTTGATAGACCTGCCAGCGGTCTGCCCAATTCACTTCTACAACGTGCTTTACTTTTAGTTCTGAACTGAAAGACTTCAAGATTGCCGCCCTTAAAGTGCAATAAACTTGCAGTAACTACTGCGCTTTGATTCCTTGATAAGGATATTTTTGGGAGTTGGACTCCTTAGAACAGCATAACCTAAGTGCAAACTTTTCTCAGTAGTTTTGGCAAAAAAATCTCAATCATACCTAATAACAGGAGAAGGGTGGAGCTAGGAAAAGAAATAAAGAGAGATGGGAAGGCTAAATAAATAAATCCACAATTAAAAACTCAAAGTTCAAAATATTAGTACTCATTCCCGAACAATCCAGCAGTGGAAGCTTAAAGGGGACTGGGGATAGGGGATAAGGGATAAGTAATTTCTCGACCCCCAACCTTCAGCCATATCACATGAGATTAATGAAAATTTTTACCTTTTCTACTGACTCTGGCTTCTGGTTCCTTTGTTCTAGCTTTTCTACCTCCTCAAAAATATCAAGCTGTTTGATGATATGTATTTGCGATAAGAAATAAAAGCAGAAGTTTTATACAGTTACAAAAAATCAAAGTTTTATAATATTTTTAGAGCTTGTTTTCATTTTTGAAATGCTAATATGTAAAGACTAAGCGGTTAGAATGCATAACTGCTCAAAAGCGAGGAGAACAATGTCTGAAACGCAAACTTTGTTACAAGATTTTGGTCAGGTTTATGACAATCCTGTACTGCTAGATCGCAGTATCACTGCTCCAGTTTGTGAAGGATTTAACGTTGTCTTAGCTAGCTTTCAAGGTCTGGCTTTACAATACCAAAAGCATCATTTTGTAGTTGAAGGCGCAGAATATTACTCTCTGCACGAGTTTTTTAACGAAAGTTATAAAGAAATACAAGAACACATCCATGATATTGGCGAGCGCCTAAATGGATTGGGAGGCGTGCCAGTTGCAACCTTCGCCAAATTAGCGCAATTATGCTGCTTTGAGCAAGAAGTAGATGGTGTCTTTTCCTGCCGTAACATGGTAGAAAATGACCTCAAGGCAGAGCAAGCGATGATTAAGTTGATTCGCAGCCAAGCTGCTCAAGCAGAAAGCTTAGGCGATCGCGCTACACGCTATCTCTACGAAAAAATCCTTCTGGAAACTGAAGAAAGAGCTTACCATTTGGCTCACTTCCTTGCCAAAGACAGCTTAACCTTAGGATTTGTTCAACGTGTTCAAAACTAACATTCTAATTATCTGAAGCCGTCTTTCCTAGACTGAAGGAAAAGTTGCAAGTGTTAGTTCTGAATAAATTATAAAAAAAGGCAGAGATAGGCACATTTATCTCTCTGCCTTTTTTATTTATGTATCTAAAAATACACACTATTAAAATCAAAAATTTTATTATTGCTTTACTACGAGTAAATACTCATATCTAAAAGAGCCTATAATTATAAAACTTAATTTATATATATATAAATCAATTGCTGTTTTATTGAGAACAATAACTAATAATCTCAAATTAATCTCAAACAACTAATAAATTACAGCATGATTACCACACACAATTTAGACATAAAAAGCAGTAGAAAATGAACTCAAAATCTAAAAAATAAAGTGAAACAGTAAATTAATTACGCTTTTAGCCATGAAATTTTCCTATCTTTGTGCGATCGCCTAAGCTAGAGAAGACTACAGAATAAAATGCTTGGAACACTAGAAAAATCAACAAGAGTGCCTTTTCCTGACTAGGTCTGTGTCATGAAATGTAGAAAAGTTGATAACAAACAGCATTAGTAGTGGGTAAAGACCCTTAAAATAATCAGGATTTGTATTCTCATACTCCAAAGCAACGACTATGCCCCGCCGTGACGATATTAAAAAGATTCTGCTACTAGGGTCTGGCCCAATAGTGATTGGACAAGCTTGTGAGTTTGACTATTCTGGAACCCAAGCCTGTAAAGCGCTGCGAGAAGAAGGCTATGAAGTGGTACTGGTCAATTCCAACCCTGCTACAATCATGACCGATCCAGAAACAGCCGATCGCACATACATCGAACCGCTAACACCGGAATTAGTTGAAAAAGTCATCATCAAAGAACGACCTGACGCCCTACTACCAACAATGGGAGGACAAACCGCCCTTAACATCGCCGTCGCTTTGGCAAAAAGCGGAGTGTTAGAAAAGTACAGCGTCGAGTTAATAGGCGCTAAGTTACCAGCCATTGAAAAAGCCGAAGACAGGAAACTGTTTAACGAGGCGATGGCAAAGATTGGGGTGAAGGTGTGTCCTAGTGGTACAGCTTCTTCATTAGAAGAAGCAAAAGCGATCGCCCATCGCATTGGTACTTATCCTTTAATTATTCGTCCAGCTTTTACTTTAGGTGGTACTGGCGGCGGTATTGCTTACAACGAAGAAGAATTTGCGGAAATGGCACAAGCAGGTATAGATGCTTCTCCCGTATCGCAAATTCTGATCGACCAGTCCCTTTTGGGTTGGAAAGAATACGAACTAGAAGTAATGCGCGACTTGGCAGATAACGTTGTGATTATCTGTTCAATTGAAAACATTGACCCAATGGGTATTCACACTGGCGACTCTATTACCGTTGCTCCTGCCCAAACCCTCACCGACAAAGAATATCAGCGGCTGCGGGATATGGCAATAAAAATTATCCGCGAGATTGGCGTAGAAACTGGTGGTTCTAATATCCAGTTTGCCGTCAATCCCGTGGATGGGGATGTAATTGTCATTGAAATGAACCCCCGCGTTTCTCGGAGTTCGGCTTTAGCCAGTAAAGCTACGGGTTTTCCGATCGCCAAAATGGCGGCTAAGCTAGCCGTCGGCTACAGCTTGGATGAAATTAAAAATGACATCACCAAGAAAACTCCTGCCTCTTTTGAGCCGACCATAGATTATGTCGTTACCAAAGTTCCTCGATTTGCCTTTGAAAAGTTCCCTGGTTCTGAACCAGTCCTAACCACCCAAATGAAATCGGTAGGGGAAGCAATGGCAATGGGACGGACATTTAACGAGTCCTTCCAAAAAGCCCTGCGTTCTCTAGAAACTGGGCGTGCTGGGTGGGGATGCGACATCAAAGAAAAACTCCCTAGTGGTGAACAAATTCGTGCCCAACTGCGAACACCAAACCCTGAGCGTATTTTTGCCGTGCGTCATGCCATGCAGCTAGGGCTAAGCATTGAGGAAATCTACGAGTTGACCGGGATTGACCCTTGGTTCCTCGATAAAATGCAGGAACTGCTGGATGTAGAGAAATTTCTGAAGCGGACGCCCTTGCAGCAGTTGACAAAAGAGCAAATGTATGCTGTTAAGCGGCAAGGATTTAGCGATCGCCAAATTGCCTATGCCACCAAAACCACTGAAGATGAAGTCAGGGCATACCGCAAAAAATTAGGCGTTATCCCTGTTTACAAAACTGTGGATACCTGTGCAGCCGAATTTGAAGCCTTTACTCCCTATTATTACTCTGCCTACGAAGAAGAAACCGAGATACTAGCAACTGATAAACCCAAAGTGATGATTTTGGGTGGCGGCCCAAACCGCATCGGTCAGGGAATTGAATTTGACTATTGTTGCTGTCACGCTGCCTTTGCTCTTAAAGCAGCAGGGTATGAAACAATCATGGTCAACTCCAACCCCGAGACTGTATCAACAGATTATGACACCAGCGATCGCCTCTACTTTGAGCCGTTAACTAAAGAAGATGTATTAAACATTATTGAAGCGGAAAATCCTATAGGCATAATTGTGCAGTTTGGTGGGCAAACACCGCTGAAGTTGGCAGTTCCATTGCAGAAGTATTTAAAGGGACTGGGTACTGAGGAAAATTCCCAATCCCCAATCCCTAATCCCCAATCCCCGATCACCAATATTTGGGGAACCTCTCCAGACTCTATCGATATTGCCGAAGACCGGGAGCGATTTGAGAAGATTCTCAAGGAGTTAAATATTGCTCAACCGCCAAATGGTATTGCCCGTACTTATGAGGATGCGCTGATAGTCGCCCAACGGATTGGTTATCCCGTCGTGGTGCGTCCTAGCTACGTGTTGGGAGGAAGGGCAATGGAAATCGTCTACTCCGATACAGAATTAGAACGCTACATGACCTTTGCTGTCCAAGTAGAACCCGAGCATCCAATCTTAATAGATAAGTTTTTGGAAAATGCGATCGAAGTAGATGTAGATGCGATCGCCGACCATACGGGCAAGGTAGTGATTGGTGGCATCATGGAACACATTGAGCAAGCGGGCATACATTCAGGAGACTCTGCTTGTTCTTTGCCTGCAATTTCCCTACCACCAGTAGTTCTCAATCAAATTCGCAGGTGGACGGTGGAACTGGCCAAGGCATTGAATGTAGTAGGACTAATGAATATTCAGTTTGCCGTGGTTGGTTCTCAAAGTTATTCTCCCCAAGTTTACATTTTAGAAGCCAACCCCCGCGCCTCTCGCACCGTACCCTTTGTTTCTAAAGCTACGGGCGTACCTCTGGCGAAACTAGCATCTTTAATCATGTCTGGCAAAACCTTAGAGGAGTTGGGCTTTACCGAAGAAGTTATACCATCCCATATCGCCGTCAAAGAGGCAGTATTACCATTTAATAAATTCCCTGGTACAGATACAATCCTCGGCCCGGAAATGCGCTCTACTGGCGAAGTCATGGGCATAGACAGCGACTTTGGCCGCGCCTTTGCCAAGGCAGAATTAGGTGCTGGCGAGCGTTTGCCTTTAAGTGGCACAGTGTTTGTGTCAATGAATAGTCGCGACAAAGCAGCAGCAGTACCAGTAGTCAAAGAATTTATCGATATGGGCTTTGCTGTGATGGCGACTGAAGGTACGCGCCGCGTCCTTCAAGAAAATGGCTTAGAAGTAGAATTAGTACTTAAACTTCATGAAGGTCGCCCCCACGTCTTGGATGCCATTAAAAATCACAAAATTCAACTGATTATCAACTCACCCTCTGGTGAAGAAGCCCAAAGTGACGCCAGACTAATTCGTCGTACAGCCTTGGCTTACAAAATCCCCATCATTACCACCATTGCTGGGGCAAAAGCCACCGTCGCAGCAATCCGTACCCTCCAAAATACAACTTTGGATGTCAAAGTTATCCAAGATTACTGCATGGTTCCATAGGGGATTGGGTATTGGGGATTGGGCGAAAGTTAAAGGGTAAAGGAATTTATTAACCTTTCACCTTTCCTCTTTTCCCCTTGCCCATTGCCCCATGCCCATTGCCCTTTGCCCCATTCCCCACTTCTCATAGGAGAATTCTTATAGTTAACATTGAGTTTTGTTAAGAAAGATTAGAAATTTTTCTTGCCCTTGCTAGAGTTATGGAATACGCTTATAAATACAGTTTTAAAAAAACAGCTAGCTGGAGTAGACAGGAAAAATACAAAATCTTTGTTTGTCCTGTAGTCAAAAATTTATCATAAATGTTACAATTTTTAATAAAGCACAAAAAAAAGAAATGTTTTACAAACTACCTTTTATCTAACTGTAGATACTTGTGCAGAATATAAAAGTAACTGTATCTTCTAGCAGTAAAGAACTAAATCAGAACATTACCAGTCGCCGAGTAAATCGGGCGTATGAGTTGCAAATCACAGCATGGGTTCCCAGTCTGACCAATATAGGCACCCAAAAAAGGCATCTATCAGTTAACTACCCTACTGTCAAACCCATATTTACTAAAGAGTAGTGCCATGAAGACCGCTCAGACAGCTACAGACCTCGTGCGGACTTACCTGCGTGAAATCGGCCGTGTGCCGCTATTAACACACGAGGAAGAGATTTTTTATGGCAAACAGGTACAACGTGCAACAGCCTTGCACGAAGCGAGAGAATCTCTGACCATCAAGTTAGGACGTCAACCAACTCTAGAAGAATGGGCAAAAGCGACGCAGCTAGAACCAGTAGAATTGAACGAAGCGATCGCAGATGCTGAAATAGCAAAGCGCAAGATGGTAGAAGCCAATTTGCGATTAGTAGTCTCTGTTGCTAAAAAGTATATCAAACGCAACGTCGATCTACTCGACTTGATTCAAGAAGGTAGCATTGGAATGCAACGGGGTGTGGAGAAATTTGACCCTACTAAAGGCTATAGATTTTCTACCTATGCCTATTGGTGGATACGTCAAGCCATCACTCGGGCGATCGCGGAGAAAGGTCGTACCATTCGGCTACCAATTCACATTACCGAGAAACTGAATAAAATTAAAAAGGCACAACGCTACTTATCCCAAAGATTAGGACGTGCTCCCTCTGTTTCTGAGTTAGCACAAGAGTTAGAATTAACTCCCAAGCAAGTACGAGAGTATTTAGAAAAAGCGCGTGTACCCTTATCTCTAGATATACGGCTGGGAGATAACTACGATACCGAACTTGGAGAAATGTTAGAAGATCCAGGAGCTTGTCCAGAAGATTTTGTCGCCCAATCTTCCCTGTCTAGTGACTTAGATCGTCTCATGGCAGAACTTACACCACAGCAGCGGGAAGTAATATCCTTGCGGTTTGGTTTAAATGACGGACAAGCACTAACTCTTGCTAAGATCGGCGAGATTCTGAACATCAGCCGTGAACGAGTGCGGCAAATTGAACGGGAAGCCTTAAGCAAACTCCGCAAATCAAAAGTCGGCATTAATGAATATTTAGCAAGTTAGTTGATAGTTAGTAGTTAGTAGATAGTAGTTAGTCGTTGGTTCTTCACCACTAACCACTAACCACTAACCAATAACTCAATGAGGTGCGACTTTCCGCTTTCTTTGGTACGGTTACGCCCACTGCTAACAGAGAATCTGCCTGTTAGATTAGTTTCCAGGAACACATAACAGCTAAAGCCAAGTCAAATAGACTATAAGACAACTATTAATTCAAGTCTATTTAACTTACTTTCAGCGCAGCTGTGGTAGTACAGGAGGAAAAATATGAGTAACCCATCCAATAGAGTCTCAGAATTCTTTAACAGTGAGTCAGAAACTAGTAACTTATTGTGGCAGTACGTTAAATCCTTAAGTCCAGAGACTGTGAGCCAATTATCTCAACCCAATTCCCCTGAAGTATTTCAGGTAATGGAGCGCAATATTATAGGATTATTGGGTAATTTGCCCTCCGAACACTATGGTGTTACTATTACTACCAGTCGGGAAAGTCTTGGTCGTCTATTGGCCTCAGCCATGATTAGTGGTTACTTTTTGCGTAACGCCGAGCAGAGAATGAGTTTTGAATTGGCATTGCAAGGCATGGAAATCAACAATAATGAAGCAGAGTAGGAATTGAAGTTGCCTATTGGAAATTCAAGATGTTTACGTCCATGCTTCATCTCAGCCACAGTCAAACAAATCCGAAACTACCCTCTGCGAAATTCTCACGGTCTTACTTTATCTTTGGTTGAAAAACATTGATAAATCTGAAAGTTAAGATTTATCAAGCACTCCAACAAAGCCTGTAGATGAAAATAAGCTGGCTCACCAAGTAAGCTGTTCCACATCTAATTTGCATAACTTGGGCGGGCAGGATGCCCACCCCACAAGAGAATATAATATGCAACTTGAATGTGCTTTAGCTTATTGTTAATCTTAAATTCTGAACATCAAATACGCTTGATGCAGTCAGCGCCAAACAAAAGAATACCAAGAAAATAAAATAAATTTGCAAATTGTAATAAAATACAAACTCGGTAGATATTAATTTGCCGAGTTTTGTCATTTATTCAGTTGTTGGTAGTTGGTTGTTGATTGTTGGTTGGTTATTATTCCAAACAACTAACAACTAACAACTAACAACAACTAACCACTAACCATGAACGAAACTACTTCTGTTCCACCTCATAAAATTATTGGTGTTGCGGTAATCTGGAACGACCAGAGGCAAATTTTAATCGATCGCCGTCGCCAGGAAGGAGTAATGGGGGGTTTATGGGAATTTCCTGGAGGTAAAATCGAGCCTGGTGAAACAGTTGAAGACTGTATTCAGCGAGAAATTCAGGAAGAATTAGGAATAGCGATCAAAGTCTGTGAGCATCTAATTACAATAGACCACACTTACACTCACCTCCGGGTAACTCTAACAGTACATCACTGCCACTTGATTAAAGGAGTTCCCCAACCAATTGAATGCGAGGAAGTGCGCTGGGTAAGTTTGGATGAACTAGAGTATTTTGCTTTCCCTGAAGCCAACACTCAAATTATCGCAGCATTAAGGGAATGGTTAGTGGGTAGTGGTTAGTGGGTAGTGGTTAGTGGTTAGTGGGTAGTGGGTAGTGGTTAGTGGGTAGTGGTTAGTAGGTAGTGGTTAGTGGGTAGTGGTAATATTCACTACTAACTATTATCTACTATCTACTAACTCCCGGTTCGCCTATTTTAAATTGAGTTAGAAAAAAGCTGAACGATTTAATCCAGGTTCTAACCTGTGATTCAAATGTACTCTTGTCCCAACTTTGTGCGATCGCATAAAAATAGAGTTTTTACAACGAGGTGGTAGTTCAAGGTAAATTTAGGAAAGTCGCTAAAACCATTACTACACTAAGATTCTATGTTTTTTTGTAATTTCTCGAACTCCAAAAAAAATGAGCGAACCAGGAGTACTAACTACTAACTACTAACTACTAACTACTAACTACTATCTAATTCACATACACTGGCAGCGTGAAGTGAAACCATGCTCCACCACTAGGGGAAGAATCTACCCAAATTTGACCATAGTGAGCGCGGATGATGCGTTGACACAAACACAGACCAATACCGTAGCCTTCTTTACCTTTGTCCCGTTCCAAGCGGAAGTGGTTTTCAAAAATGCGATCGCGGTTTTCTTCTGGGATACCAGGCCCTGTATCGCCAATACTGAATTGAACTTTTTGCGTAGTACGGTGCAGTCCAGCAACGCTAATCGTACCACCTTCCGGTGTATATTTAATCGCATTATCCAATAAGTTAATTAACACTTGCCGAATACGTTCTGGATCGGCGTAAACAGTAGGTAAATCCTTGGGGATATCTTTTTGTATCTTCAGAGATTTTTCAATGTAGCGATCGCGTAATTCCTCCAATGTATCTAAGCAGAGTTGTCCTATGTTTGTTTTTTGCGGTTGAATAGGAAATTCTCTCTCGTTATTACGACCCAGTTGTAAAAGGTCAGTAATCATACGGTCAATGATTCGAGTTTGGTTGCGGGCTTGTTTAAATAAGTGCGCTGTCATCGTGGGTGTCAACCTCTCGAATCCAGCTTTTTCTGGGTTGTAGTTAGATTGCAGAGTGTCCATTGCTATGGCGGCCGCAGTCAAAGGATTGCGGAGGTCATGGGCTAACATAGCTATCACCCTGTCTTTAAACTGTAGCTGTTCTTCGAGTTGCTCTTTTTCCTGTTTTAAGCGAAAAATTTCATCTGATAGTCGCAGTAGTTCCGCAGAAATAGCAACCGAACGAATAGAGGATTTAGGAGATGATGGTGAGCGACCATTATCTTCGATATTTTCTTGCAAGTTACTCTGTAATTTTACGTAGGCATCTACTGTGGCTTGCCAGCGAGGCCACCAACTTTTTAGTTGGGCAATTATATTACTACCTGCCAGAACATGTCTAGGTTCCGGATGAATTTTGATTAAAGCTGGTGTTGCTACCAGTTTAAAATATTCTGCCAAATAGGGTTGTTGCCCAACATCAACAATTTGAAGTTCAAACTTGTAGTCAGCTTCCAATTCTTTTAAGTACGCACGTATTCGCTGCGCTTGCTGTCGGGACTTTGGTCGTCCATCAACAAAAAGTAACAATTGTAGTGGAGCTTCAGAATAAATAGGCTGATCCTGGGAAGCTTGCATGTAATCGTGTTTTAGCACTGGTAACAAACCGACGACACTTGACGAAAAGTAAGATAAACTGGCGCTTGTCGATGGGATGGTCGTTCTTTTTTTTTCAATTTAATATCAATTTAATATCTATTTTAGATTTTTCATACTCCCATCCCTACAGGATTTTTTAGATGAGATATATTTTTTTCAGTCTTTTCATCCCATTTTGTCTCATTTCTGTTTCTGGGCAAGGCTTTAGCGCTGAGTCTAAGTCGCGATCTTCGCTGAATCAAAATCTTTCGTCAAGACCAGATGAAAGTTTTTATACAACTGCAACTGGGATGGTACAAGAACAAGTGAATTTGATTGCTCGCATCGAAAAAGCAATTTCTCAACCGGATGCCAATCAACTGCGATCTGTGAGAGGACAATTAACTGTCCACCAGGTAGCAACAGAAAGTTTTCTCAAACGCCACTACCCGAACCCTAAAGCTTTGTGCTATCTGGAAGGGAAATTTTCTGTGAATATTTCCTTCCTGTCCGATCAATTAACAGAGCCACAAGCACAAATTTACTGCTCTTTGTATGCTTCTAGTCAAGAGTTATCTAAACTTGCTCCAGTTTTAGATCGGCTTTTGTCTCGGCGCGGTGAGTTAGCGTTAGTGAGAGAGTTACCCCTAGTTAGTGGCGAACGCCAGTCAGATCCTGTGCTTTCAATTGCGCCAATCCAGCATCCCAATCTCGCAAAACCAGCTACTCCTTTTGCTGTTCAAGAAGCGGATTTCCCAAAAACCCCACCACCAATCATTGCTGGAACGGCGAAGAGACTTCTAGCCGAGTATGTACCGCCAATACAAGCGGCGATCGCACCACCTCCAGAAACGCTCGCTACTTTGCAAATGGCAAAGCAAACTTTGGCACAAGCAATATCGGCATTTCCCCAGGGAACACAATTTCAAAATTCTTGGGAAACTACTGCCCAGCTTGACCGCTTTAGTTATGACCTCGATCCGCAAGAGCCGCAAACTTATGCCAAGTTTCTGGAGATGCCCAACACTGGTATTTTCCGCGTCTTGCCTGATTCAGCTTACCATCGTCAGCTGAATACTCTTAGCAATCGTTTACAGCCAAGCGTCAGCGAACGCTATCCTTTTCCGTCCTTGGGTAAAACAAACGGAGGCTTTACTCCCAGCTTAGCACTTCAGCTCGTGGGTGATAAATTCCAAATTTTACCGCAGGGATTGGATTACAACTTCATGATTGACTTAGGTAATATACCCCTAGAAAAGTTGGATGCCAAGCTGCGATCTGTTTCGCTGTCAACACGACAGTTTTTCTTAAATTACCAGCATCCCAGAAAATTGGCTGATTTGCAAGTAGAGCGACGGCGCTTCATCACAGGCAAAGACCAAAATTGGAACCAAGACCAAGTGATTTTCACAGATGCCAAAGCAGTATTGAACCACACCTATTTAGTGCGATCGCTCCAGTTCCAAATACCAGAGATGATTTTAAGCGGTAAATCAATTTCCGGTAGCGATCGCCTCAATCTAGAAGAATCACTCCAAATGCAAAGCAGCGATATCATACTGGCATTTCGACCAGTGCGTCGCCGTAGTGATGGCAGCTACACAGTTCTCTGGCGAGTTTTAAATCAATTTAATCCTCCGCCAATCGATGATTTAGAAAACTACGTGAAATACTGACACCTATATTTCATATACATGAGTTCGCGCATGAAATTCACCAAGACTCTGCGAGCCTTTGCGTTTACCTCTGCGCCTCTCTGCGTTTTAAATCACTACTTTAAATCATTTTCTACATGAAATCAGCAAAGCCAGTAATTGTTTGTCCATGACCAAACTTTTTAATCAACTCTATGTTCGACAACTACCAACAAACTTTTCAAATCACCATTGTCTGTGAAAAATTGAGTTGTGCGAACGCGCTTATTTTCTCCCTGCAAAACAATTGTTTCGATTTCTCTGAGCAGTCCAGTTGCAGTATTAAACACTTTGAAATCAACAATATCACCGTGTTCCACAGCGGTTAGTTTGCTATCACTGAAAGCAGAACCGTCCTGTGGCTCAACGTTGACTTCACTATTACCTATGGGAATCACATCAAAGCTGTGGGAGAAACTCGTACCATCAGGGTACAAGTAAGTGTTTGTTATGATCCACTTCTCACCCGCATCCTGGAATGTTTGCTTGATGTCGTAGCTCTTGGTTAGTTGAAGATCCGCATCCAAAAATCTAACGGTTCCTTCCCAGTTTCCGACGTGTTTGGGTATTACTTTATAGTCCTGTAAATTAACTTTACCTTGAGTTTCTGTTGCAGCCGTGTCACGGACAGGCACATTCGTTTCTTGTTGAGTCATACTGCCGCCTCTGCTGAAGATAATGTTATGCAAGACCAGACATAATATCACTGAGGAGCTAAGAACTTAGCTACCGTTTGCACATCCTTATCACCACGTCCGGAACAGTTAATTACAATGCGAGGACTACCGCTAAGTTGCGGACACAGGGTTTCTAGGTAGGCGATCGCATGAGCGGTTTCCAGTGCAGGTATAATTCCCTCTAAGCGCGAAAGTCTCTGGAATGCTGCCAAAGCTTCTGCATCAGTCACACTGTAATATTCAGCCCGTTGAGATTCTTTCAAATAACTGTGTTCTGGCCCCACACCCGGATAATCTAACCCAGCACTAATCGAATGGGCTTCAATTACTTGCCCATCGTCGTTTTGCAGCAAGTAACTCATTGCCCCGTGTAATACACCAATACGTCCTTTTGTCAAGGTAGCGGCGTGTTTATCTGTGTTGACACCTTCCCCAGCAGCTTCTACGCCAATTAACCGCACAGATGGTTCATTCACAAACTCGTGGAACAGTCCGATGGCATTGGAACCACCACCCACACAAGCGATGAGAATATCAGGCAAACCACCCCATTTTTCCATCGCTTGGGCGCGGGTTTCTTGACCAATCACTGCATGAAAATCCCGTACCATCATCGGGTAAGGATGGGGCCCTGCCACCGAACCCAAGATGTAATGAGTCGTTTCTACATTCGTCACCCAATCCCGAATTGCCTCAGAAGTAGCATCCTTCAGCGTACCCGTTCCCGCTGCCACAGGTCGAACTTCTGCCCCCATCAACCGCATTCTAAATACATTCAATGCTTGGCGTTCCATGTCGTGAACGCCCATATAAATAACGCATTCCAAGCCAAACCGAGCGCAGACTGTAGCCGTTGCGACTCCATGTTGTCCAGCACCAGTTTCGGCGATAATCCGCTGCTTGCCCATGCGCTTTGCCAACAGTACTTGAGCGATCGCATTATTGATTTTGTGAGCGCCTGTGTGATTTAAATCCTCACGCTTTAAGTAAATTTGCGCTCCACTACCATCTGGTCTGGCATAGTGAGCGGTGAGGCGTTCGGCAAAATACAGGGGAGTAGCACGCCCTACGTAGTCGCGTAGCAATTGTTGCAATTCGGCTTGAAAGGCTGGTTGATTGCGGTATTGCTGGTAAGCTGTTTCTAGTTCTGCCAAGGCTGGCATCAATGTTTCTGGAACATACTTACCGCCAAAACGGCCAAAGCGTCCTTCTGGATCGGGGCGTTGGGTATTTTGGGAATTCGGGGAAATGGGAGTAGTGGTCACGGACTGATTTGCAATTACGGGACGAAGATAATTATAGAAAAGATTCGCATAGGGGAGTCAAGAGTCAAGAGTCAAAAGTCAAAAGTCAAAAGTAATACCTCTTGACCATTGACTTAACGGAGCAAAGTGGAGTGAGTGTTAAACATCTTTCTGTTCCTCCACCCATTCTAAGATTTCACCAGGATGAACCTTATAGGTATCGCAAATAACTTCTAACACACGAATAGAAGGCAGGTAGTTAGACTTTTTGGCAAGTTTATAACCAGTAGCAGGAGCTATACCAGTATCTTTGATGAATTGGTATACAGATAGACCTTTGGCTTCCAAGAAGCTTTTAACTCGATTTTGTATAGGCATTTTTTTATAGTACTACTCCAAAATTATTACAATATTTATAATAATACTATATTTACATAATGACTATAAGCATAGTAATATTAAAACATAGAAAAGGCGGTAGCGCCTAGGAAACGAAACCGCCTTTTCAACCCTTCATAAAAAATGAGGTTTAATTAATAATGCCACAACTTATCCTTTGTCAAACACCCACACGAGGTTGGATAAATTTAGCTTACGCTCGACAAATTCGGTTTCGGAAAGTTGATCTAAACATGTTTAACGAGGAAACCGCCTGCGTCATCACTTGGAGTAACGGTGACAGGGAAGCTTTTTTTGGGAAAGACGCTCAAGCAATCATCCAGGTTTGGAAAAATTACACAAAAAGTTAAAAAATTGAGCTAGCGCGTTACGGGGGGTTTCCCCCGTTGTAGCGACTGGCGTGAAGAGACTACGTAAAACTTATATTAGGTTTAAGCTAAATCAAGAGAGAACTCAGCACTCACAACGAGTAAACATATGGCTTCTGGAAAGGATAAATCATCTAGCGATCGCTCAGCTTGGCGTGAATTTGGTCAAGACAACTCCGCAGCAATAGAAAGACCAATTCAAGAACTACCACCCGAAAAACAAAACTTGCGGGTGCAAGCAACCCGCGCCGGACGCAAAGGTAAAACTGTAACCGTGATTAGCGGATTTCAAGCCAAACCAGAAACTCTGCAAGCTTTATTAAAGCAGTTAAAAACCCAATGCGGTACAGGTGGTACAGTTAAAGACAATGAAATAGAAATTCAGGGCGAACACAAGCAGAAGATTCTCGAAATTGTGACCAAGCTGGGTTACAAAGCTAAAATCAGCGGTGGCTAGCAACGCTGCCGAGTAAGTCAAAAGTCAAAAGTTAAAAGTCAAAAAAGCTTGTGTTATAAACCTTTGATCTGTTTTCAGATAGTCGGTTTATTTACGCCAAGTTGTACTAGTTAGTCGAGTTAACCGAACTTAGTTTACCTGCCACGCTCAGACATAAAATGTTATCTTTGAGAGGTAAAAATCCTGCTCAGTTTTAGATTCACAGGAGAAAGCAATGGATTTAGTTCGGATTATCTGCGCTATTTTCCTACCACCTCTGGGAGTGTTTTTGCAAGTTGGTTTCGGTAAAGATTTTTGGATTAATCTGCTTTTGACGATTTTTGGTTTCTACATTCTTGGCATTGTTCACGCCGTTTGGGTAATTGCGAGGAAATAGATATAAATAAAATTTATTCTCAGGGATGATGGCGGGTACACCTTCGAGAAACGAACTTCACGAACAGAACCGTTTGTCTTGGAATGAGGCAACCAAGGCGCACAATAGCCATAAAGGCGATCAAGCAAAGTTTTTCCGGGAAGGAGGAAGTACTCTTTTTCCAGAAGAGATTGAACTGCTGGGAGATATTACTGGTTTGTCCTTAGTTCACCTACAATGCAACGCTGGACAAGATACTCTATCGCTGGCGCGGCTGGGTGCAATTGTCACTGGCGTAGATATTAGTGATGAGGCTATAGCGTTTGCTCAAAAACTCTCACAGGAATCAGGAATTTCAGCCAACTTTGATCGCGCCGATATCTTCGATTGGTTCGAGGAAACAGCAACAGCAGGCAAACAATTTGATATTGCATTTTCTTCTTACGGGGCAGTTTGTTGGATATCTGATTTAAACCTTTGGGCTAAGGGAATTTCAAATATTCTCAAAACTGGTGGACGTTTCGTTGTTGTTGACTTCCACCCTGTAGCTATGATTTTTGATACTGATTGGAGCCATAAATTTTCTTACTACAGTAGAAATAGAAAATGCACGCAATAACACATTAAAAAACCGCTTACGTGTGTTAAAAGCAACAGCACAAACAGCGGTTTTCTACAATATTATTTTTAACAGCCTCTATTAATTAGCTGCACCAGAAGCAGCAAGTTCCGCCAAGCGTTCTTGCTGGTCTTGAGAGATACAAGACTGAATCAGTGATTCTAAATCACCTTCTAGAACTGGGGCAAGGGAGTAGTTTTGACCGAGACGGTGGTCTGTAACGCGATTGTCCTTATAATTATAGGTGCGAATTTTCTCAGAACGTGACCCTGTACCAACCTGCGATCGCCGCATGGAAGTTACTGCTTCTTGCTGTTCGCGTAACTTCATTTCATACAGTTTTGCCCGCAAGATCTGCATTGCCCGTTCTTTGTTTTGCAACTGGCTGCGTTCTTCAGTACAGAAAATCCGAATTCCCGTTGGCTTGTGGAACAAGTCTACCGCAGTTTCCACCTTGTTGACGTTTTGTCCACCCGCACCACCAGATCGCGCTGTGGTCATTTCTATATCTTTGGGATCGATGTGAATTTCCACATCATCGACTTCTGGCATTACCGCCACGGTTGCAGTGGAAGTATGAACTCTTCCTCCAGCTTCTGTGACTGGTACGCGCTGCACGCGATGTACTCCCGCTTCAAATTTCAACTTGCTGTAGACGTTGTCTCCCTGAATTTCCAGAATTGCTTCTTTGAAGCCGCCCATTTCCGCTAAGGATTCACTGACTAGCTTCACTCGCCAACCCTGACTGTCAGCATAGCGAGAGTACATCCGCAACAAGTCACCTGCCCAAATACTAGCTTCATCACCACCAGTACCCGCACGAATTTCTAGCATGATGTTTTTATCATCATTGGGGTCGCGGGGTAGTAATAATATTTTCAGGCGATGTTCTAGGTATTCTATTTTTTCTTCTAATTCCTGAACTTCCAGGGCTGCCATTTCTTGCAATTCCGGATCGCCCTGAGATTCTTTCAAGATTTGACGTGCCCCTACTAATTCGTCTTGGGCTGTTTTCCAAGTTTCATAGGTAGTGACTACCTCTTCTAACCCAGACCGGGCCTTAGCCACTTTTTGATACTCATCCGGATTTTGGGCAGTATCAGGATCGGCAAGGCGACGGGTCAATTCATTAAAAGTTTGTTCAACAGATTTGAGTTTCTCCAGTAAATATTGTTCAGCCATGAGAGTGCGATCGCTCCTTAAAATCACAAGTTGGCTCGGCAAAATAAAACAACAAGCGACCCAGCGGTTGCAGGGTCGTCGTTAACAGCAGAGCCAACCCGCTACTTTTTCTTTTTGCCGCCAGCTTGATCGCCTTTCATGCCGTACTTGCGAAGGAAGCGTTCAACACGACCTTCAGTGTCAATAATCTTCTGAGTTCCGGTGTAAAAAGGATGGTTTCCAGACCAAACATCTACATGCAATTCTGGCTTTGTGGAGCCGACGGTCATGACAACTTGACCATTGCAGTAAACTTTAGCTTCTGGATACCACTCGGGATGAATTCCAGGTTTAGCCATTGTTCTTTTCGTCGTTGATTCTATAAAAATTATAACTTTGGTGCTTAATTTAGGACTAGGGACTGGTTAAGTGATGACTGGTTACTAGGGACTAGGTATTAGGAGATGAGAAGAATCTTCTCCCAATGCCCAATGCCCAATGCCCAATACCCAATCCCCAATCCCTTATCTTTTGGAGTACTGGGGTGCTTTGCGAGCTTTGTGCAAACCGTATTTTTTCCGTTCTTTTGCTCGGGGGTCGCGGGTAAGATAGCCTTCGGTTTTCAGAGGAGAACGGTTATCTGGGTCGAGTTGGCAAAGAGCGCGAGCTACTCCTAGTCGAATTGCGCTTGATTGTCCGGTCAAGCCGCCACCTTCGGCTTTCACCAAAATATCGTATTCGTTTTCCAGTCCCAATGTTTCTAGAGGTGCTTTCAGTGCACCCAGGTAATTAGGATTGAATTGGAAATACAAGTCTCCGGGTTTGCCATTGACAATCAACTGTCCGCTACCTGGAACTAGGCGTACTCGTGCCACTGCGGATTTACGACGACCAGTACCCCAGTACATTGCACGGCCGCTAGTGTTATCTGTTGCTTGCATTAATCTTGTTCTCCTGGAATAGTATTAATTTTTAATTCTTTGGGTTTTTGGGCTGCATGGGGATGAGTGGGGCCAGCATAGACTTTCAGCTTGGTGAACAACTGCCGTCCCAAGCTATTTTTGGGTAGCATACCTTTAACGGCATGTTCGATAATCCGTTCTGGTAAACGCCCTTGTAGCTTAGCAAAAGTTTCTGTCTTCATCCCGCCAGGACGACCGGAGTGACGACGGTAAACCTTTTGGGTGCGCTTTTTCCCGGTGACGGCGACTTTTTCAGCATTGATTACAATGACGAAGTCGCCTGTATCCATGTGGGGTGTATATTCAGGTTTATTTTTGCCTCGCAGAACCATCGCGATTTCGCTAGCTAGGCGACCGAGACGTTTGTCGGTGGCATCTACTACGTACCACTCCTGCGTTAGGGAAGTAATTGGAGGAAGGTATGTTTTATTGAGTGTCATTTGTTATTTGATCGTTGCTAGTTGTTTGTTGTTTGTTGTTTGGGAAGACCACCAATACCCAACCATTGACTATTGACTAATGAACGGCAGTCGCTCATGGGGGGAACCCCCTGTTGGAGCGCGCTGCCTCCTCTTGACCAATGCCAAACAGTGGCTGAGTGTCAAACCAGATCTCTTTAGGAAAAGGAAAATCTGGATAGCCGACTCGCAACAAGCACAAGCCGTGGGCAGGTGCAGCATATTTCACCTCTTCCCGGCGTTCGTCTTTCCAGAGGTTGGTGAAGTCAGTGAGCGATCGCTCTTTTGTACCTACCTGCACTAACATTCCTACTAATAGTCGTACCATGCCATATAAAAATCCATTTGCCTGAATTTCAATATGGATAAATGAACCGTTGCGGTAACACTCTGCTGCTTGTATCTCTACCCAGGAATGCTTGCGCCCTGAGTTGGCGCGGTGAAATGCCGCTAAATGATGGTGTCCAATCAGAGGTTTCAGTGCTGCCTGGATTAAAGATTCATCCAGAGGTGCATGATAATAATGCCAACTGAAGGCTCTGGTGAACAAGTTCGGCTGTTTTGCAGTGTCTATGGTGTAGCGATACCGTCGATACGCTGCACTAAAACGAGCGTGCCAATCTGGACTTACACCTGCTGAAGCCCGAATCAATATATCTGTTGGCAGGTAGCTATTGAGAATTGTTGCCCACTTGTGAGCTGGAATCTTACCAGTAGCATCAAAATGGGCTACTTGAGCGGCAGCGTGAACTCCACTATCGGTACGTCCCGCACCGTGTAATGTCACAGGATGACCCATTACATGAGCAATAGCTTTTTCTATCTCTTCCTGCACGCTACGGTGTTGCGGTTGCCGTTGCCAGCCATGAAAATGAGTGCCCAGGTATTGAATTACCAGGGCGACTCGCTCTTTTGGTGTAGGCTGGTGGCTCTCTAACATAGGAATTTTGTTATTTGTCCTTTGTCATTTGTCATTTGCTTGTTGTTGGTTGTTTGTTGTTTGTTGTTTGGTGTTTCTTCCAACCAACAACCATCTATCAACAAAGAACAAAATTTGACCAATGACTAATGACTGATAACTTAAACCAGTTCAATGATTGCCATCTCAGCGTTGTCACCGCGACGAGGTACGGTGTGCAGGATGCGGGTATATCCGCCCTGACGATTGCCATAACGAGTGGGAGCTTGTTCAAATAAAGCCTGAACAAGGTCTTTGTCATAGATGTAGCCAAGGGCTTGACGGCGTGCTGCAAGCGAGCCGTCTTTGGCTAGGGTAATCATTTTATCCACTTCAGATCGAACTACCTTAGCTCGTTGTAAAGTAGTAGTAATTCGACCATGACGAATCAGCTCGGTAGTTAGCGATCGCAAAAGAGCGCGACGCTGGTCAGCTGGTTTGCTGAGTTTTTTGACTCGACAACGATGACGCATAATTAATCAACCATGAATGATAACGCTTACTTAATATGGCTGCTAATAGTTAATTGTTAATTGCTATTAACTATTAACTATTAACCACCATGTTTAGAAGACCTTTCGGTTGGTAGGGTAATCCCTAGGCGTCGCTGTAAAGCTTCAACTACTTCTTCAGCCGACTTCTGACCAAAGTTTTTAATTTCTAACAGGTCTTCTTGGGTATAATCCAATAAGTCTGCCACAGAGTTAACTTGTGCCCGCTTCAGACAGTTATAAGCTCGCACAGAAAGCTGCAACTCTTCGATGGGAATCTGGGCGGTTGGATCTAGCTCATCTACAGAGTCTGTTTCTGTTTGTCTAATATCAATATCTTTCAGAGGGTTGAATAACTCTACCAAAATTCCTGCTGCCGAGGAGAGGGCTTCTTGGGGGCTAAGACTGCCATTCGTCCAAACTTCTAACAGCAGTCGGTCTCTAGGCATCCCAGTATCACCACGGGTTTCTTCAACGCTGTAGTTGACTTTTCTAACTGGCATAAACACCGAGTCGATTTGGAGGAAGTCTAATGATGTGGCTTCCTCGCGGCCACGTTCTACAGTGCGATACCCTTTGCCTTTTTCAATCCGAAATTCCATTTCTAGCTTTCCCCCTTCAGCCAGGGTTGCTATATATTGGGTCGGATCGACGACTTCTACTTCACTCGGCAAGTCAAAGTGTGCTGATGTGACTGTGGATGGGCCTGTAACGAGTAGGCGACCAATCTGGGGTTGAGTTGAATAGCTTTTGAGGATGACTTCCTTCATTCTCATCAGGATTTCTAGCACATCCTCTCTCACGCCCGGAACGGTGGCAAACTCGTGTGTCACCCCCGCAATCCGTACTGCTGTAACTGCCGTACCCTCTAGATTTGACAGCAATACCCGTCTCAGGGCGTTGCCAACGGTAATTCCTTGACCCCGCTCCAGAGGTTCTAGGATAAATTTACTGTAGTGGCTCCGACTTTCCTCTGTACTAGACTCTACACATTCAATTTGAAACTGCGCCACGGAGTAGCCTCCCTTGTTCTAAGGTCTTGCTAGCAGGCAAATTTCTTGCCTACGAATTTGGATTTATGCCTTGGGCTTGAGTTCTATCAAACTGCCTGTCAGTAACAGTTCGAGCTTGACACCTCAAAAAGCTTACAGGCGCTATATTTTTTAGGTTTTCCGAAGTTTAGCAGCCCGATGTAGCAAAAGGGGCTGATGAACTTCGGACGGCCACTATGCGTGTGAGGGGAATAGGCAAGTTCATACAGTTATCAGTTATCAATAATCAGTAATCATTTGCTGTTCACTGTTCACTGTTCACTGTTCACTGCTTGCCTTTACCACCCAACAAGTCGTGTTTAAACTCGACGGCGTTTGGGGGGGCGGCAGCCATTGTGAGGAATTGGGGTAATATCTCGAATGAGTGTAATTTCCAGTCCTGCCCCTTGGAGAGCCCGGATAGCGGTTTCTCGACCTGCTCCTGGGCCGCTTACCATTACCTCAATTTGGCGCATTCCCTGATCGATCGCTCGACGTGCTGCGCTTTCAGCCGCGGTTTGCGCTGCAAAGGGAGTTCCCTTTTTTGCGCCCTTAAAACCGCTAGAGCCAGCGCTTGCCCAAGAAATCACATCTCCGTTTTGATCGGTAATGGTGACAATGCTATTGTTGAAAGTAGATTGGATGTAAGCAACACCATTTGGTACGTTGCGTTTTTGCTTTTTGCTCCCGGTTTTTTTACTTGGTTGTCGCGCCATATCGGTGTAATTGGATGAATGTAAAGCTTGCTCAAGGCAAGCATGGCAAAAAATTTATTTCCCTGGTGCCTTCTTCTTACCAGCCACTGTTTGCCGTCTCCCACGTCGGGTTCGAGCATTGGTGCGAGTTCTTTGTCCTCTAACTGGTAAGCCCATGCGGTGACGACGGCCTCTATAGGTACCAATCTCAATTAGGCGCTTGATGTTCAATGCTTCCCAGCGCCTCAAGTCGCCCTCGACTTGATAGTTGCTTTCTACTTCTCCTCGCAGGGCTGCTATGTCAGCATCACTGAGATCTTTAACACGAGTGTCTGGATTGACACCCGTAGCGGCTAAAATCTCCTGCGATCTCGATAAACCGATTCCGTAAATATAAGTTAGACCAATCTCGACGCGCTTATCGCGTGGAAGGTCTACTCCGGCAATACGTGCCACAACAATTTTCTCCCTATGGTGCTCACTAGTGATGTAAGTTAGTGTTTAAGGTGATGATGCTGCCACCAACTCACCAAGTCCTAAAAAGTAGTTCTACTTCGCCCTAACCTTGGCGTTGTTTATGTTTGGGATTGGTACAAATCACCATGACGCGACCCCGACGGCGGATCACGTTACACTTTTCACACATTTTTTTGACTGAGGCTCTGACTTTCATGCCTTTACTAATTGACTCCAAATGTTAAATTATAGCATTTTTTAGGAAATTATTCAGTTAAATCATTGTAATAAAACCAACAGCGTTGGTTTTATGGTATAATATCCTACATATATCTACTTTTTCCTGAGTCGATAAGTGATCCGACCTTTAGTTAGGTCGTAGGGTGTCAGCTCAACTTTGACGCGATCGCCAGGTAAAATCTTGATATAGTTGCGGCGAATCTTGCCGGAAATGTGAGCTAGGACGTTAAAGCCATTGTCCAAGTCAACGCGAAACATAGCGTTAGGCAATGACTCTGTAACCGTACCTTCCATTTCAATCAAATCTTGCTTAGACAATTTGTTTTTTCCTCAACGCAACATTTTTCTATTCTTTGCTGCTAGTTTTAGCTGCGAAAGAACATATTTTGATAAATATATCAACAGTTTATTAATATATCTTAGCCAAGATTTACGTGCATCTGCTTAGATATGGGGAAAGGGGCATGGGGCATAGGAGAAATCAGTACTTCAATTCTCAATGCCCAATTCCCAATTCCCAATGCCCAATTTCCCCATTCGAGACTAGGAATAAATGAGCTTCTTAAGTTCGGCTGTGACTTCTTCTAGGGACTTATTGCCGTCGATGGTGTGTAGTTGATGGCGATCGCGGTAGTATTCAATCAAGGGAGCAGTTTCAGAGCGGTAGACTTCTAAACGGCGGCGAATCACTTCTTCAGTATCATCAGCTCGTCCACGTTGCAGTAAACGATCCACTACAACATCATCTGGCACATCCAAGTTGACTACCCTTTCCCCATCTTGATCTAGCTTTTGCAGCAATTCCTCTAGAAAAGCTGCTTGCTTGACCGTGCGGGGGAAGCCATCCAAAATCCAACCTGAGTTAGTATCTGGTTTTCCCAGACGTTCCTCCACCATTTCCTGCACGAGTTGATCGGGAACAAGCTCACCCCTATCCATATAACTTTGAGCCTTAATGCCCAAAGGGGTTTGCTCTTTTAAAGCTTGCCGCAAAATATCACCCGTAGAAATATGGGGAATCTTGCAGTCATCAGCTAAAGCTTTAGCTTGAGTCCCTTTACCTGCACCCGGCGGTCCCAAGAAGATTAATCGCGTCACTATTGTTTCACCATTCCTTCATAGCGCTGAGAGATGACGTAGGTTTGGACTTGTTTTGCCGTATCAATCGCCACACCAACCAAAATTAGCAAAGAAGTAGCACCCAGCCCTCTAAAGGTTGGCACTTTTAAAGCTCCTTCTACTGCTGTGGGGATGATTGCAATCAAACCCAAAAAGATAGCACCCAAAAAAGTTAGTCGATTTAAAACGCGCTCTATATACTCGCTAGTAGCTTTACCCGGACGAATACCAGGAATACTAGAACCCATTTTCTTGAGATTCTGCGCTACATCAACTGGGTTTACTATCAAAGAAGAATAGAAGTAACTGAAAAAAACAATTGAAACTAGATAGACAAGGGCATAGACCCAAGACTGAGAACCACCGGGACTCAAATAGGTGTTGATAATATTGGCCAATTCTGGATTTTTCGTGAAATTGGCAATAAACAGCGGCAAACTCAAGATTGCAGCAGCGAAAATAATCGGCATGACTCCACCTTGATTTAGACGCAAGGGGAGATAGCTACGCTGCTCAGCAAAAACACGGCGACCGACTTGACGGCGAGCCGAAATAATGGGAATGCGACGAATTGCTTCCTGCACAAAAACGATACCGATAATTGTTGCCAAGAAAACCAGGACTAATACAATTACTGGACCGACTCTTTCGCGCACGATTTCCTGACCGCTGCCTTGGATATAAGCAATAGTATCGCTGAGAGATTTTGGCAGTGTCGCCACAATGTTGACAAAAATCAACAAAGATGCACCATTACCTACACCACGCTCTGTGATCACTTCTGATGCCCACATCACAAACATCGAACCAGCCACCAAAGCGACAGCTGTCTCGATCACGAAAATAGGCCCAAAGTTCAAAGCAAAAGGTCTCAGCCAGAATGCCGCCAAGAAAACACTTTGCAGAATCGCCCAACCTAAAGCTACATAGCGTGTAATTTGGGAAATTTTTCGCCTTCCAGCTTCACCTTCATTTTTCTGTAAGTTTTCTAAAGCTGGAATTGCAGCAGTCAGCAATTGGATGATAATTGAAGCGTTGATGTAAGGCAGAATACCCAAAGCAAAGACTCCCAATGCTGAAAGTCCGCCTCCAGAAAAGATATCCAAAAAGCTGAATATCTGATTATTGCTATTAATTGCAGCAGCAAACTGCTGTCGGTCAATTCCTGGTATGGGTATATGTATACCCATGCGAATTAAAAAGAGAATACCGACGGTGACAAGCAGCCGACCTCTTAGCCCAGCTGCTTGCGCCATCTGCATAAAAGTTTCTTGAGCTGTTGGGGGTTTATCTCGACTGATCATAGAGGGCTACCTTAGATAGTGAACCAGGCGCTGGCTAGAGTCCGCGTGCGCTTAGGTGCGCTCTGGTATTGGCTCACTCTAAAACTTCACAACTCCCACCAGCTGCCTCAATTTTGCTACGAGCTGTACCTGTGAAAGCTGCTGCTTTCACGTTGAGCGGAACGCTCAATTCCCCATCCCCCAAAATTTTCAATGGCCCCTTGACAGCAGTGAGGATACCTGCTTCTTTTAGGTAGGTCAAAGTTACTTCTGTATTTGCTGGGAGGGAGGCTAGCTTCTCTACATTAATCGTAGTGTACTTTTTACGGTTAACTAGGGGGAAGCCTTTTAACTTTGGTATGCGGCGGTACAATGGCTGTTGACCACCTTCAAAACCAGGTCTAGTACCGCCACCAGAGCGGGCTTTTTGACCGCGCATACCTTTACCAGCACTTGCACCTTGCCCGGCAGAAACACCCCGACCTAAACGGCGGGGACGTTTTTTAGAGCCTTTTTGCGGGCGAACATCATTTAGTCTCATAAGCGATAAATTAAGCAAAATTGGTCATTTGTTATTGGTCATTTGTCATTTGTCATTTGTCATTTGTCATTTACTAAGGACAAAGGACTAAGGACAAATGACTTTTTAAATGTAAAGATTTTCCACAGCAACACCCCGATCTTCAGCAACTTCAGAGAAGGTACGCAAAGCGATGAGGGCGTTGATTGCGGCTCTAGCGTTGTTGAGAGGATTGTTGGAACCAAGTTGCTTAGCTAAGACGTTACGCACACCTGCTAACTCCAGCACAGTACGAACTGCACCACCAGCAATTACACCAGTACCAGGAGCCGCTGGTCGCATCATCACTTTTGCTCCGCCACCTGTACCATCAACGGGGTGAGGAATGGAGTTGGATTTAGTAATAGGAATATCAATGAGATGCTTTTTACCATCGGCTACGCCTTTTTTCACAGCACCGATGACATCCGAAGCTTTACCTACTCCTACGCCAACTTGACCCCGCTCGTTACCGACAACCACAATGGCGCGGAAGCTGAGTTTTTTACCACCTTTAACTACCTTGCTCACCCGTCGGATTTGAATGACCCGTTCTTGCCAGTTTGTTTCTTCTTTCTTAGCGCGGTTAGTTTTACGACGATTTGTTGCCATTATTTAATGTCCTTTGTCATTTGTCATTTGTCATTTGTCGTTTGTCATTTGTCATTTGAAAGTTATTTGTTGTTTGTTGTTGGAAGCAAGCAACCACTAACCACTAACTACCAACTACTAACTACTAACCATTGACTAATGACTATTGACCAATGACAAACTTAGAAATCTAACCCAGCCTCACGTGCTGCATCAGCTAGGGCTTTAACACGACCGTGATAAAGATTACCACCGCGATCGAAGACGACTTTGGTGATACCTTTTTCCAAAGCTCGTGCTGCAATCAACTTGCCAACTTCAGTTGAAGCCTGACAGTTTTTCCCGGTTGCTAATTTGGATTTGACTTCTGGCTCTACAGTAGAGGCTGCGACTAAGGTGTGATGTTGGGTATCATCTATCACTTGAGCATAAATATGCTGGTGCGAACGAAATACCGCTAACCGTGGACGTTCTTGAGAACCGTCAACTTTACCACGGATGCGTCGATGGCGACGCTGTTTTGATTCTCTACGAGTAAGCTTCATGTTTACTTCTTACCACTCTTACCAGTCTTACCAGCTTTACGTCTTACTACTTCGCCAGCGTAGCGAATACCCTTGCCTTTGTAAGGCTCAGGTGGACGAACAGAACGAATTTTAGCTGCCGTGTTACCTACTATTTCTTTGTCGTAGCCGCTGACAATGACGTTGGTGTTGTTTTCAACTGCAAACTGAACTCCCTCTGGCGGTGCAATCTGCACTTGATGGCTATAACCCATGTTTAAGATTAGGTTACGACCTTGCACTTGCGCTCTGTAACCAACCCCTTGAATTTCCAAACGGCGTTCAAATCCTTTGGAAACTCCCTCAACCATGTTGGCAACCAAAGTGCGGAACAAACCATGCATTTGCCTTGAGATACGCGAATCATCTCGGCGAGTAACAGTCAATATTTCTCCATCTTGGGAGACTGTCACATAAACAGGAAGCTCGCGGGAAAGTTCACCCTTAGGGCCTTTGACAACAACTTTGGAGTTATCAAGGGTCACTTGTACTTTAGGAGGAACTGTAATTGGGCGTTTACCAATTCGAGACATAACTTTTCTTCGTTGTTTGTTTGTTGGTTGTTGGTTGTTAGTTTTTGGTTGTTACTACTAACTACTAACCACTAACAACTAACCCATGACTACCAGACGTAGCAAAGCACTTCTCCACCCAAGTTCTGACGACGTGCTTCGCGATCCGTCATGATGCCACTGGATGTAGAAATAATGGCAATGCCGATGCCACCTAATACCCGTGGTAATTCTTTTTTGTTGGAGTAAACACGCAAACCCGGTTTGCTGATCCGCTTCAGGGCGGTGATAATTGGTTGGCGATTTTTACCCTTGTACTTTAAGGAAATTACCAAGTTACGCTTTATTCCTTCTCCTGCTTCTTCATAGTCAGAAATAAAGCCTTCATCTCGTAGCACTTTGGCAATACTACGGGTCATTTTCGTAGATGGCACTTGTGTTGTTTGATGCCGCGCCAAAGTGGCATTGCGGATGCGCGTCAACATATCAGCAATAGTGTCGTTTGTTGCCATCGTTTCCTCTTTAAATGAACTTATTGATCGCGAAAGGGCATTCCCATTTCTTTTAGTAAGGCGCGGCCCTCTTCGTCAGTGTTGGCTGTGGTGATGATAGAAATATCCATCCCTCGGATTTGGTCAATGCTGTCGTACTCGACTTCTGGAAAAATCAACTGCTCTCTAACACCAAGGGTGTAGTTACCACGACCATCAAAACTTTTAGGACTAATACCGCGAAAGTCACGAATTCTTGGCAGAGCCAGGTTGATTAATCGGTCGAGGAAGGCATACATCCGTTCGCCTCTTAGAGTCACCATGATGCCAACGGGCATACCTTGACGAATTTTGAAGCCTGCGATCGCTTTTTTCGCCCGTGTCACTACAGGCTTTTGACCAGCGATCAGGGCAATTTCAGTTAAAGACGCTTCCAGAGCTTTAGCATTTTGAGCCGCTTCCCCCAAGCCCCGGTTGACGGTGACTTTCACCAACTTTGGTACTTGATGAACGTTGGTATATCCAAACTGCTTCATCAGGTTCGGGATTATTGTTTCTTGGTATAAACTTTTGAGTCGTGTTGCCATAGTTTTTTGTCCTGATTGTCCCTGGTCTTGGTCAGGGAATTAAAAATTATGAATTATGAATTATGAGTTATGAATTGTTTGATTATTTATTTCATAATTCATCATTCATCATTCATCATTTATTATTTATCGATGATTTCGCCGGTTTTCTTGAGCATCCGTACTTTTTTGCCTTCATCAGTGAAGGTGTAGCAGATGCGACTGGCAACGTTTTGCTTAGTGGAATAAAGCATCACGTTGGAACTGTGGATTGGGTATTCCTGGGTGACGATGCGCCCAGATTCGCCCTCTGCTTGGGGTTTGACATGCTTGGTTTTGATGTTGACGCCTTTGACAATGACTTTGCTTTCTTGGGGAAGTGCTTTGATGATTTCGCCAACTTTGCCTTTGTCTTTACCGGCAATTATCTGCACGGTGTCCCCTGTTTTAACGTGCATTTTGTAGAACTTCGGCTTCTCCTTCTTGCTTGCCATTACAGCACCTCCGGAGCCAAAGAAACTATCTTGGTAAAGTTTTTGTCACGCAGTTCCCGGGCAACAGGCCCAAAGACGCGCGTTCCTTTGGGATTGCCATCTTTGTTAATGATGACTGCGGCGTTGTCGTCAAAACGGATACTCATGCCACTATCCCGATTAATATTGTGGCGGGTGCGAACTATTACCGCTTCGACAACATCAGATTTTTTGATAGCCATGTTGGGCTGGGCATCTTTAACAACAGCGATAATTCTATCGCCGACGTAACCGTAGCGACAGTTACCAGCCCCAAGAATGCGGATGCACATGAGCTTGCGGGCACCGCTGTTGTCTGCAACGTTTAGATAAGTCTGGGGTTGAATCACAATTAATCTCCTTGTTTTTGGTAATTGGTAATTGGTAATTGTTTTTGTGACCCATTACCTATTAGCCATGACCTATTACCATTAGTTATTTTTAGTGTTGAGGATTTCTGTGACTTGCCAGCGCTTGGTTTTGCTCAGGGGTCTAGTTTCTTGAATACGAACGCGATCGCCAATTTTGCAGCGATTGTCTTCGTCGTGAGCTTTGTAGCGCCTGGTTTTGACCACAATTTTGCCGTACTTGGGATGGGGAGCGCGGTTTTCAACGGCGACTACGACCGTTTTTTGCATTTTGTCGCTCACTACCAAGCCAACTCGTTCTTTGACTGCCATACTCTCCTACTCTTGTTCTGTCGCGGGTTGACTTGCAGCCCGTTTGCGCTCTGCTTCTACCGTTAGCAATTGGGCTAGGCGGTGTCGGGCGTGTCGGAACTGGTGAGGTTTGTCTAGTTGTCTGGTTGCTTTTTGCAAGCGCAACTGAAATAGCTGCTTTTTGACAGCAAGAATTTCCTCAGCCAGTTTTTCGTCACTTAATTCTCTAGCTTCTGAAATTTTGGGAAGAGGCATAACCTACTCCTGCTCCTGTGGCTCCTGCTCAGAGCGTGAAATGAACTTAGTTTTAATTGGCAGCTTATAGGCAGCCAAACGCATCGCTTCGCGGGCGGTAGCTTCTGGTACACCAGCTATTTCAAACAAAATCCGCCCTGGCTTCACGACTGCTACCCAATATTCGGGTGAACCTTTACCGGAACCCATCCGGGTTTCAGCCGGACGCATTGTCACAGGCTTATCTGGAAAAATGCGAATCCAGATTTTACCACCCCGACGGATGTAACGAGTCATAGCTCGACGAGAAGCTTCGATTTGACGAGCAGTGATCCAAGCTGGTTCTTGGGCTTGGAGGGCAAAATCACCAAAATTCAAAGTGCTGCCAGCGGTGGCAAGACCTTTCATCCGTCCGCGCTGTTGTTTGCGGAATTTCGTTCTTCTAGGACTTAACATGATGTGTTAGTTGTTGGTTGTTAGTTGTTGGTTGTTAGTTGTGAGTCAGCGCGGTCTTGGGGGTTCCCCCCATGAGCGACTGCGTAGACGCCCGCAGGGCGGCTTCTCGCAGAGTACCCGGAGGGTTGGTTGTTAGTCGTTACCACTAACCACTAACTACTAACCACTAACTATCCCTCGTTAGAGCGGTCTTCAAATTGCTGGCGACGGCGTTGTTGACGGCGACGCGGTTCACGCTCCCGTGTTGTTGGTGGGGGAGGTGTTTCTTCCTGTCCAGGAATAATTTCTCCCTTAAATACCCAGACTTTGATACCGAGAATACCGTAGATAGTTTTGGCTGTGCAGTAAGCGTAGTCAATGTCAGCCCGTAAGGTATGTAAAGGTACTCTACCTTCACGAGTCCACTCCGTCCGGGCGATTTCCGCGCCGTTGAGACGACCGCTAACTTGGATTTTGATACCTTGTACTCCCGCACGTTGGGCGCGTTGAATAGCTTGTCGTACTACCCGCCGGAAGGAAACGCGGCGTTCTAGCTGTTGAGCGATGTATTCAGAAATCAGGTAAGCATCGGCATCAACACGTTGTACTTCAACTACGTTAATGCGGATTTGACGATTGCTACCTAAGAGATTCTGAAGTCCAGTACGCAAGGCTTCGATGCCTTGTCCCCCCCGACCCACAACTACGCCAGGTCTAGCTGTGCGTACTTCGAGATCGATTTGGTCTGCTTTGCGTTCAATCCGCACTTCTGAAATGCCCGCGTTGTTTTGAGCATATCTGCCCAGTTTTTCTTCGATGAAGTGACGGAGTTTATGGTCTTCTTGTAACAGTTCTGGGTAGCGACCAGGGTCGGCGAACCAACGAGATTGATGCTCTTGGGTAATTCCCAGACGAAAACCAACCGGATGTATCTTCTGTCCCACGAATGCTTCCTCTAAAATTTCTTTCTGTAGGCTCTAATTTGTGTGTAGGCACTTATTCAGCCGCAGCTCCAGGAGCTACAGCGACAGTGATATGACACGTTGGTTTGCGAATCTGGTACGCTCGACCTTGCGCCCTTGGTTGAAACCTTTTTAGTACCGGGCCTTGATCTGCAAAGGCCTTAGTAATAACTAGGTCAGCACGATCAAATCCGGCATTATGCTCAGCATTGGCAGCAGCGCTTCTGAGAACCTTCAACACTGGTTCGCAGGCGCGGTAGGGCATGAATTCCAGAATAATGAGTGCTTCTCGGTAAGACCGCCCGCGAATTTGATCGAGTACCCGCCGCACTTTGTAGGGAGACATGCGTATATAACGGGCGATCGCTTTTACTTCATTAGTAGTATCAATAGCCATAGTTTTCTCCATTTTTGTTAGTAGTTAGTAGTTAGTAGTTATTAGCCACTATCTACTAACCACTAACCAATAACTATCTCCCTGCTTTTTTATCCTTGGCGTGACCTCTAAAGGTACGTGTAGGAGCAAATTCGCCCAACTTGTGTCCTACCATTTGATCGCTGACGTAAATAGGTACGTGTTGCCGTCCGTTGTGAACAGCTATGGTATGACCGACCATTTCGGGCAGAATTGTCGAAGCTCGTGACCAAGTTTTGATGACTTCTTTTCTGTTACTATCGTTGAGCTTTTCAATTTTGCGTAGCAAATGATCTGCTACAAAAGGACCTTTTTTAAGAGAACGACCCATAACTAGTATTTGTTGTTAGTTGTTGGTTGTTAGTAGTTAGTAGTTAGTAGTTAGTAGTTATTACCCACTATCTACTAACCACTAACCACTAACTATTTACGATTCCCGACCGCCACGACCGCGCTTAGAAGACTTGCGGCGACGACGTACAATCAATTTGCTACTTGGTTTTTTGGGCTTGCGTGTCTTCAGACCCAATGCTGGTTTACCCCAAGGTGTTACAGGTCCCGATCTACCGATGGGTGCGCGACCTTCACCACCGCCGTGGGGATGGTCAACTGGGTTCATCACGCTACCTCTGACATGAGGACGACGACCTTTCCAGCGATTTCTACCTGCTTTACCTGCACTTAAGTTTCTGGCATCAATATTACCTACCTGTCCGATGGTGGCATAGCACTCTCGCCGAATCATGCGGACTTCTCCTGAAGGCAATTTGATGGAAACGTAATTACCTTCTTTTGCCACTACTTGAGCTGTAGCGCCAGCAGCACGGACGATTTGACCGCCTTTACCAGGGGTCAACTCTACGTTATGAACGCTTGTACCCAAAGGAATATTTGCTAGAGGCAGGGCATTGCCATCTTCAATGGGAGCGTCTGGGCCAGCAATCACTGTTGTGCCGACTTTCAACCCATTGGGTTGGAGGATGTAACGCTTCTCACCATCTTGGTATTGCAAAAGAGCAATCCGGGCGTTGCGGTTGGGATCGTATTCAATCGCTGTGACTGTAGCGGGAATGTTACGCTTATTCCGTTTGAAGTCGATGATGCGATAAAGCCGCTTGTGTCCGCCACCCCGAAAACGGCTGGTTATCCGCCCTTGATTATTTCGACCTTTGGCGCGATGTATAGATTTAGTTAAGGATTTTTCAGGCTCGGTTTTGGTAATTTCCGAGAAGTCGGAAATTGTGACCTGGCGAGTACTGGGGGTGTAAGGGCGATAAGAACGAGTACCCATAATTTAAAGTTTTTAACTGTTAGTGGTTGGTGGTTAGTGGTTAGTGGTTAGCCTAATAACTACTAACTACTAACTAATTACACTTCTGGGAATAGAACTTGTCTAATCTTGTCTACATCCCCAGTTGCCACTGTGACAATGGCTCGCTTGTATTGAGGTTTGTAACCAATGAATCTGCCAACACGTCGCTTTTTGCGTGGTGGGTTGGCGGTATTTACCTGTACGACCTTGACATCAAATAAACTTTCTATAGCCGCCTTAATTTCTGGCTTGGTCGCTTTTGGAGAAACTTCAAAAGTATATTTATTTTGCTCCATCAGCATGGTCGCCTTTTCGGTAACAATTGGGCGACGCACTAAGTCAGGAAGTTTGCGAGGGTCAAAGTTAGTCACTGTAGACCTCCTGAATTTTTTCTAGGGCTGATGCCGTCACCACTATCTTGTCAGCATGCAACAAATCATAAACGTTTAACTGGTCAGCGGCAATTAGCTTTAAATTCTCAATGTTGCGAGCTGACAAATAGACGTTATCGCTTTTTTCAGACAAGATTAACAGTGTTTTTTGCTCTGGTTCGGCACCCCAGCGAGCGATCGCTGACACCAATTCTTTGGTTTTGGGACGTGATAGCTGTTCGCTAAATTCTTCTACCACAATCAAATCGTTAACGCGGCTAGCAAATACTGTCCGCAATGCCAAACGCCGTTCTTTGCGGTTCATCTTCAGATGATATTCTTTGGGTTTTGGCCCAAAGATCACACCACCACCACGCCACAACGGTGAACGAATAGACCCAGCCCGCGCCCGACCGGTACCTTTTTGCCGCCAAGGTTTGCGACCGCCTCCTCTAACTTCGGAGCGGGTTTTTGTGCTGGCTGTTCCTTGGCGAGCATTGGTCATTTGTCTAACCAAGGCTCTATGCACAACATGAGCCGCTGTTTGTTCCTTGGCAACCCGCAACTCGAAGCTTTTTTGCCCGACTTGCTCTCCTTGCCAATTTTTGACTACACATTCAAACATCTCTAAGTGTCCTTTGTCATTATTTATGTTGTTCGTTGTTTGTTGTTTGTTGTCTGGTAAAGACAACCAACAATCAACCACCAACAACTAACCAATGTGACTAATGACTAACCAACTACTTTGGCAGGCACAATATCCACCAAGGCTCCTGGTTTACCAGGAACAGCTCCCTTGATGAGCAATAAATTGCGTTCTGGGTCTACACGTACTACAGTCAGTTTACGAACTGTAGTGCGGCTACCTCCCAAACGACCCGGTGCCCGCTTACCTGGATAGACACGACCGGGAGTGGTACCAGCACCGATGGAACCAGGCGCTCTGTGGTTTTTGGAACCGTGCGACATAGGCCCGCGACCGAAGTTGTTGCGTTTCTGGTTACCAGCAAAACCGCGACCAATACTTGTACCTATGACATCTACAGTTTGACCCGCACTAAAAATATCCGCCTTAATCTCTTGACCTAGGGAATAATCACCGGAATTGTCGATGCGATATTCCTTTAAGTGACGCAATCCTGGGGCAGATGATTTAGCTAGGTGGCCTAACAATGGTTTGTTCAGCGCCTTTGGCTTGACTTCGCCATAGCCTACTTGGATGGCGGAGTAACCGTCGGTCTGTTTTGTTTTAACTTGAGTAACGGTGCATGGTCCCGCTTGAATGACGGTGACAGGAATAGCTACTCCCGCATCGTCAAAGATTTGGGTCATGCCCAGTTTGGTGCCGAGAATACCTACAGACACAGTTACTGGCTCTCCTTTCTATTTTTTTCCTTGGAAATAGGATTCTTCAAGACACTGGTGCAGATACTATTAAAAGTATCTTTCCGCTTAGTTAGCGGCACCTCTGAAGTCAGGAACGGCTTAGGTAAGAGCGGCTCCAACTTCCCCGGTTTTTCACCAAGCGTCTGTAATTTTTGGTGAATCCACTTTAAATTTCACTCACTTGCGATCAAAACAGGCAAAATAACCTTCCACCTAGGAAGGAACAACTTTTGTATTAAATACAAGGCTTTGGAGTTTTGTACTTTGTGCAGCAATGCTTTTATCTAAGCGATCGCTATGGCACTTTCCTGTTTGTAGTAGGACTTAGGCAGCAAAATGCCCAGTATCCATTAACTGAGAGCTACACAATGCTACAAACCAACATTAACGCTCAGTTTCTACCCCTCCAATGACCTTAAACTATTGTTTAAGGTTTGCCTGTTGTTTTAGCGCTGCAAGAGTGAGCTTACTTTGCTAGTCAGGGTTGGCTTGATTTTTGAGCTTTACCCTGTCAAGTTGACCTAAAGGCTTTTATAGTTTACCAGTCTCTTGTCCATTCTAGCTAGCTAATCCCGTTTGGAATTTAGCTATCAGCTTTGGATGCTAAAACAACTAGGAATGAAGATAAGAGGGCATTCTAATTGGTCACAATCCAATAGTGTAGATCAAATATTTATTTTTGTCTACAAATTTATGGGGAGATGGGGAGATGGGGAGGTAGGAGGAGTAGTAAACTACTAACCACTAACTACTAACCACCAACAAATGACTAATGACTATTGACTAATGAGTTGATGAAGCTAATCTTGTCCATAAGTTAATCGTGTAACTTAATGTAAAGGTAAACGGTAAATAATAGAGATATCTAAGTGGGATAGGACAAAAATCTATGGCACTAATTACCACTGGTAACACTTTAATTCGCGATCTAGAAAAAAATGGCGCTCTTGGTGTTTACGTACCTCTAGAAGGAGGTTTTGAAGGTCGGTACAGACGCCGACTGCGGGCAGCAGGCTATACTACCCTCCATATCACCGCTAGGGGACTGGGGGATTTGGCAGCCTATCTCACAGGAGTTCATGGAGTTAGACCTCCCCATCTTGGTAAAAAAAGCACAGGTAGTGGGGCGGCAGTAGGTTATGTCTACTATGTACCACCAATTGTTAACTATCAGCTAGAGCATTTACCACCTAAGTCAAAAGGACTGGTGTTGTGGATTATTGAAGGGCATATTCTTTCCGATCAGGAAATTGAGTATTTAGCGAATTTGCCGAAATTGGAAACACGGGTCAAAGTTGTGATTGAAAGGGGTGGCGATCGCACTTTCCGTTGGATGCCTTTAGAAAAAACTCTGTTAGCTAGCTAGTCCTTTGTCATTAGTCCTTTGTCATTTGCTAATAACTAGTGACCAAGGACTAGTGACTAATCACTAATTTCCATCAGCATTTCTACAGTGCTGATCTTAAATCCACAGGATGCAAACAAACGCCGCGCCGCCTCATTAATAGCAGCTGTATCCAGGCGAATTTGCTGAATTTCCATTTGCTGAAAGCGTTCAATCGCTTGCATTACCATTTGCCGCGCAATTCCATTCTGGCGGTATTCCAGCTCAACCCAGAGATCGTGAACAACAGCATATTCCTGCAAGCGATAAATTGGTATTTCTCGCTCCACCGTCGCTACCAAGAACGCTACCAATCGCCCTTGATTCTCAGCGACAAGAAATACACTGCGCTTATCAGTAGCCAGACGCTGCAACCATTTTTCATAGCGCTTCTCTGGATCGGGAAGAATACCAAATTTAGCTGCATCCCAAGATTCGTGTAATGCACAAATCTTAGCAACCATTGGTAAAACAGCAGTTACATCGGCTGGTGTAGCGGGACGGATCTGCATTGAATTTGTCCTTTGTCTTTTGTAATTAGTCAAATGACTAATGACTATTTGGCGTGGCTAAATGCAAGTTCAGACAATTCACATTAGACGTAAATCAGAATTGATCGCGGATTTCTCCCGCGATCGCATAGATAAACTCGCAATGACATAGGCTCAATGGCAAAATATTTATTAAACCCTACCTTTACTAACTACTAAACAAACTGAATAATTATATTTATTATTTTGTCTAGAAAGTTAAAACATAAGTTAAATCAAATTCTCGATAAATAGTGATGCGACAAGAGTCAGTGGGATTTTGTAAAAATTCAGACTCTAAACCACCTGTAATTTGTGTTATCGGTCGCTTCAAAGGTTTTTCAAATTGATGCCATTCACGGTTACTCCATTCAAAAATAGCGGCATCTACCGTGTTCTGTAATTCAGATGCAAGTAGCAAAAGTTCAAATTTATCTTCAGCACTTGCTGTCATGAACAATTTGAGAGCAATTGATTGGGTAATGAGTGGTCTTGGTTCGTTGGCTGCGAGAGTATTACAATCGCTAAATAGCAGGTCATAAGGTTGGAATTGTAGGTTTTTGTATCGTTCCTGAAAGGATTTTTCGATTCTTTTCAGACGTTCGTCTAGGTGTGGTAGTAGACCGAGTTTGGTATCTGTCAATAGTTGGCGGATATTAGAAAGTTGAGTCATGTCTGCGGTTTTTGGTGGTGGTTAGTAGTTAGTAGTTAGTAGTTAGTAGTTAGTAGCCTCTATGAACTGCGTACATCAGGGTGAATAAAAATATGACCCTTCTTACACCCCTATACTCTTACTCCCCTACACCCCTTTTTTAAGTCAGTTGGCTTTTTACCACTAACTACTATCTACTATCCACTATCTAAAAAATATTAATCCTGCTGCTGCGAAAATAGATTAGCACCCCATAGGGAAAGAGCGATCGCCATTACTAGCAAAATCGGCAAGCTATACCAAGGAAACTGCGACAATGGTAAATATGCCGCTGCACGCAATCCGATGCTGGCGTAGGTGAGGGGCAACAAGTAAACTACAGCTTTGAGAACTACTGGTAATGTACTTGGGTCGAAAAATGTTGCTCCTAAGAAGGACATGGGAACAATCACAAAGTTATTGTAGAGTCCCACTGCTTCGAGCGATCGCACTGTTAACCCCACAATGACTCCCAGTCCAGCAAAAACAGCACTATTTAATACCAACAACAGTAAAAACAAGGGATGGAGAAATCTCCAATTGCCGGTAAACAGCAATGCTACCAAAATTACAGACCCGGAAGTCATCAACCCCCGCACTACTCCCGCCAGCATTTTACCGATATGCAAGGCTAGGGGGTGTACTGGGACAAGCAATAATTCCTCAAAGTTTTTGGTAAAGAGTCTATCTCCACAAATGGAAAACGTTGTTCCCCCAAAACTAACAGTCATTGATGACAAAGCCACCATTCCTGGCAAAATAAATTCCAAGTAGTTATCATAGCTACCACTAATTCCCGCACCTGGTCGGATAGAATTACCTAAACCCAAGCCAAATGCCAAAATGTATATAAGTGGAGATACTAATCCAGATGCAGCCACTTGTGCAATTCTTACACGTAATTCCAGCCAATCTCCCCAAAAAATAGTGAGAATATCCGCTAGAAGGGTTTGAAATTGTGAAAATTTAAATTTCTTGTCTAAAAATAGCGATCGCTGATAAATCACTTTCTTGCAGTTATATATCAAGATTTCCTTAATTATGAATTAACATCTATTAACACTCAATTACCACAAGTAATAAAAAGCATTGAAAATAGATTAATTCAAATCAAAAATCAAAAAATGAAAAAACAAATTCAGCAGGGATTTTGACTTCATCAAGTTTGCAAGTTCAACTCAAATTACTTAAAATTTATTGTATAATTTAAAACCTATTTTAGCCAAGATATAATTAAGTGAAGGATATGCATCTTGGATTCCTAAGCCACAGTAAAACTTTTTAGAAAACTTCAAGCGAATGCTAATGACCAATGACTAATGACTAAAACATAAAGTTGCAGTCAATCACAGCTAAGAATCGGCATACTGATATATAAGGAGAGGAAGTTAAACCACTCCCTGCTGTCCAAAACTTAAAGTTAATGAAGCGAAAATGAGACGAAAATCCGTTGGTAGAACGACTACTACTCCTAAACCCTCTCTTTTCCAATCCCCTATGTTCAATTTCACCACCATAGCAATTTTGGGAGGGGTGTTTGTTTTGGGCATAGGGATTGGTATTGCTTTTAGTTCTACGGCTACATTTACACCATCCAACGTGGCTTCCCGTGAATTCATTGATACCAAAGCACCAAACCCTGAACTTTGCGTGCAGTATGGAGCCAGCGCTATGGTGATGGACACTAGACTTTTTGTAACACTCAACCCCTTTAATGTATACGTTTCTCAGCCTAGTATGCGTCCAGGATGCGTTCTGCGTACCAACAACTGGGCAATTTTAGAGCAACGCAAGCTGGTGACAAACGATCAGGTTAGAGATTGCAAAAACCGTTTGAACACCTTTGGCTACACAGGTGATTTGGGTGAAAAACCTGATATTGATTGCATTTATCAAAACGAGGCTGCTAAAAACTTCTTTATCACTGAACCAGGTGCAGTGGCTCCCCCAATAGAAACGGATAGATTTTAAATATGAGTCAATAGTCATTGGTCATTAGTCATTGGTCATTAGCTTTTGACAAAGGACGAATGACAAAGGACAAATGACTAACTCCGTAAGTTTATCGGGTGGGGTTGGGTAGCGGTTGACCAAACTCAATTGCTCCTGAATTGGGATAAGTGCTTTGATTGTTAGGAGTCGAGACAGGGTAATTGGGTGAATTTGGTGTTGGAAAAAAAGGAATGCCGTTGGGATTACCAGGCTGGTTGGGAAAAGTAGCTGGTGGAAGTACAGAATTAGGCGGTTGAGAAGGATTGTTAGGAGACAGAGGTGGTACAGTCACCAAGGGTGGCTGTGAGGAATTGGAGTTAGCTGGGGGTAGGTTGCTAGGGGGTTGCGATTGGTTGTAAAAACCTGGAGATGGCGGTAGGTTGCTAGGGGGTTGTGGTTGGTTGTAAAAACCTGGAGTTGGAGGTAAGTTGCTAGGAGGTTGTGATTGGTTATAAAAACCTGGATTTAGTGGCTGGTTGCCTGAAGGCGGAGGTGGATTATATAAACCTGGAGTTGATGGCTGGTTGCCTGAAGGTAGAGAATTTACAGGCCCTAAAGATGTATTATTCCCACCTGTAATAGGACGGATCACCCAACGCGTAGGATTTTGCCAGGAGACAGGCTGTAATTGCACTTGGTTGGGATCTACAAAAGTCCCTGGTACCAAGTCCATCACAATGCGAGTTACATCTGCATTTAATTGCGAAACGCGGATACTTTCTATAGCTCCAGAATAATTCTGTTGAGTAGAAACATAACCCAATTTCGTACCTGGTAAATCTATAACAATGCGAGGAGGTTGAGAAAGATAGAAGTAGCGTGGCTGTGAAGGTGCAGAGAGAGTAATTTCTAGCTGTAATCCTTCTGGGTAAAAACGCCAGTCTTCTAATCTTGATGCTGGCGCGGCATTACTACTACCAGTTTCTCTTGATGCTGGTGCAGCATTACTACTGCCAATTTCGAGAGCAAATACTGTATATATGCCAAATAAACTAACTTTCAATAATTGCTTACTATGCCACCGGGAAAATAGCTTTTTTTTTCGTTGCTTTTCCATTATTTTATCCCTTGTTAGTAAAGCAGTTGGGTATGTATATTCAATGGCTTTTGGAATTTTCAGATTGTTTCTGAGTTTTTTGTGGTACAGCGGTAAATGCAATGATTTTGGGAATACCATTCACAGTTATTTGACCGGTGAATTCCTGTCTGTTTATTAGTTGCATTTGCAAGCTGATCAATTTTTGAGCGGAATTCTTTTGACGACGGTTTCTTACTTGTGTTTGCAAATCTGCGATGTTACAAGCAAGGATAACGCTAGGTATTCGTCCAGATAAATTTAATTTTTGATTTTTATATGTGCCTGCGAGATTTGGGTTATCTGTAGCTGTGAACGTTTTTTCAGCATTGGCATTTGCTGTTAATAATAATCCATTCAAGTAAATTCCTGATTGTTGAATGTTTAATGTCACAGCATCTATTTGATTGCATTCAGGTAATTTGTCTCTAAATACAAGATGATAACTGCCATTGATAGGAGGAGGCGCTTTGAGATTCTTTTCTCCATAGGCAGTTACAGTTTTAAACAATAGCAAGACTGAACAGATTGCCACACTATAAAATGTTAAGGATTTAAATTTGAAATGATTCATAAAAATAGGGATGGTAAAGGATGAATTATAAATGATGAATGCAGGAATTATTTATAATTCATAATTCATAATTCACCATTCATATTCCCTAACTTGCAACTTCTGACTTAACTTCAGTAAGCACTGAAGCGAGGTGAGAAGTCACTGGACTATAACGACGAGTAATTAACAACGAGGAACGGCACTGAATAGCTAGTTCATCTGTGTATCTTCCCAAAGTTTGGCGTTCTATACCCCAAGCACGGCTTGCACCTGCAATTGTAAGATCAACGCCTTGAGAAGCTGCAACTACAGCTTGGATCGGCTCTGCGGCTTCCATGATATTAATGTCAATGCGATCGCGCACCCTGCGAGGCAATTGCTCCATGAGAGTATGAAGCTCGTAACTCAATTCATTTTTGATTTGATTTTCTGACAGTACCTGTAATACCTGCAAATGGCAAGTATCGCGATTGACAAGTAGTCTCAGAGCAAGTATTAATGCCAAATCATCATGGATGTTGGCAGAGTAAGGAACTAACAAACTCTCCAAGCGGCCTTCTCCTCGGTCAATGAACACTGCTACATCAACCGTTGCCGTGGTCAGAATTTGACCGACTCGTCCGCCTAAGCGATTGTTACTAAAAGCTGGACGGTGCCAGCCAACGAGAATTAAATCTGCCTGTTCGAGTGCGGCTATTTGTGCAGTTTCCCGGGCGACATTGTTGGAGATGCGAACGATGGGATGCACGTAAGAGCGTGCAGCTGATGGTTCTAGGCGTTGAATTAATTCTTCTAACTGTTGGTGACGCTCTTGGATGAGTCGATTTGCTTCAACAGGGGTACTCTCATAGGCATAATCTTCTTGAAGTTCAATTAAGCTGAGGGGATTAACAATAGCGGGTTGTTGGTAATTAATTGCGATCGCCACTGCTAGTTGTACCAGACCTTTTTGGGTATCTGGATTAGCTACTGGCACTAAAACTCGGTAGGGACGATCGGTAATCTCACTAACGACTACGGTCTCTGTACCTGTTTCTGCTTCGGGTTCAGCCTCAACCACATCCAGCCTGATCAGCTTTTTCGGATAAGTCCACTCCAGCAATGGCGAAGTCATAAATGTGGTGACTAACGCCATGATTACCAGCATGGTAAAGAGCAAGGGCGAAATTACTCCCAACTCTAAGCCGATATTGAGTACTATCAGTTCAGTTAAACCGCGAGTATTCATTAACCAACCGAGTGCCGAAGCTTCTCGCTTTTCAATACCACTGACTCTAGCTGCTACATATGTACCAACATACTTGCCTGCGATCGCTACTGCTAGCACCAACGCACACAACAGCCACACTTGGGGACTGTTGAGCAAGCCAATTTGCGTCCGCAGACCGCTGTAGGCAAAAAACACTGGCAAGAGAAAAATCAAGACGAAGTCTTCTGTTTTGATAGCTAACTCCCTTACTAAACCAGCATTTTTAGGCATGATTGCCCCAAGTAAAAATGCTCCAAAGATCAGGTGAATGCCAATGAATTCTGTAATCAGTGCTGAAGCAACTACTCCAATGTAAATGAGCGCCATAACCAATTGGTTGAGGCGTTTGGTACGGCGATAGTAGATAGCAAGACGAGAGAGAAAATTTCGTCCCAGCGTTACCATTACGCCAATGTATACCAAGCTTTCAACTATGGTTGGAAAAGCACTAGCAATGCTTCCGGTGCGTGCTACAGCGATCGCTACTGCTAACAAGCACCAAGCTGTCACATCATCTACAGCAGCACAAGTCAGGGCTAATGTTCCTAAGCGTGTCCCCTGCAAGTTGTTCTCAGTAATAATTCGCGCCAGTACAGGGAAAGCAGTAATCGACATCGCCGCCCCTAAAAACAGGGCAAAGGCAGTAAAAGATACACTAGCATTAGAAAGTAAAGGATAAAGTAGTACCGCCAGCAGGGTTCCCAAGGAAAAAGGTACTAAAATGCTGACATGTGAAGTTAAAACTGCTATTTCTAAATTACCGCTCAGGTATTTTGGGTTTAACTCCAGACCAATTAGAAACATGAAAAATATCAGTCCTACCTGAGACAGAACATTCAGGAAAGGAACTGTTTCAGGAGGAAATAAGGTAGCTGCTAGCCCTGGAGTAACTAAGCCAAACAGAGAGGGCCCGAGCATTATCCCAGCAACAATCTCTCCGATTACTAATGGTTGGTTAATCCACCGGAATGCTAATCCTACTAGCCGAGACAGTCCAATGACAATCAGCACCTCAATTAAAACGAGAACAACTGTGTGCATAGTTTCCTCACAAGCGACTATCCGGTGTTCCTAAGATGATTCTGTAAATCGCTTGAATATGTCAACCTTTGTAGACTACACAAGCCTCATTTGCGCTTGGGTTGGGTATTAATTGTTATTACAACATGGTTGCAGTAAGTAAGGAGAAATAATTAACAGTAAAACTATATCCACAAACAAACCCGGCTTCTTGGAAAAAGTGGGTTTGGAGGATATTGGACTTATTTTAAGTTGACCGATCTAATTAAAATTAATATGTTACTAATTTAATATTTTTACTAAGAGAATTTACGGTACTTATAAAGAAATGTAAAAATTTTATTTGCTAGGAGCAAAGCATTTTTATGACAACTTTTTGAGCCGATTGTAAAGATATATGTTCAAATACTACCCTACACCGTAGACGTGCAGTGACTTCCCGTAGGCGTATGCCCGTACTTACTACAGCTTTGTATAAAATAGTAGCTTTTTTTAACGCAGAGGAGCGCAGAGTCGGCGCGAAGGTACGCAGAGTTTTTCCGAGTTTGATTTGCTACGAATTTATGAAATTTTGTACTAAGTGCAGTTCGCCCAACAAAAATCGCAACTTCACAACCATTGACCTCCACGGAAACGCGATCGGGGAAATATAATCCGCATCAAGCTTTGCGAAGCAATAAAAACCGCTAGCCACACCAAGCTGTAGTGTTGTAAAAACACACCCCACAATAAATCCTCCTTGGGAATCGGTGTTGGTAAAAAGCGAAAGACTTTCAACCCACACCACACAAACAGCATTTCCCAAATGCCAGCGAACAATTGATAAGCTGCGGGCCAGTCTCTGTCCCAGCGGTATTTCTGAATTTGATCGTAGACAACATCCCAAACCAGACCAAATACAGCAACATAGCCAAGTATCCAGAAATATACTGCACTGGGGCCAGAACCAATCGCACCAATTGCAAAGGGTAGTGTAACTAATACACCTACAGTTGCAAGCAATAGTAATCGAGTTTGCCAGCGACCAAATAAAGTTGGAGTCATGATCTTGAATATAAAGCAGAAGGAAGAAGCCTAAGCAATTTTCATGCTTTTGTTGTCAGACTTTTTCCTGAGTGTCTAGTGATAATGCTTAATGGGAATAGGATTGCTTTGATAAGTTGCGATCGCTTCCCAATTAATGACATCATCTAATAACGCTTGATAGCCTAGTGTGTTGGGGTGAAGACCATCATTGCTCAAGCGTTTAGACCACCATGTTTCACCGCGTTCCATCCATTTTTGAAAGATATCAAGATAAGGAATTCTCCGTTTGAGGCAAGCAAGGCGAGTCGCTTCTTTGTAGTGATACTGGTCAGCGTGATTGTAGTACAAGCAATCGAGAAACGGCATTTTTGCCTCATCGATTGGTGTCATACCCACAAATAATACAGGACAGAGTTGCTGCGCCATCTCCAGTAGAGAAGCGATTTGTGCTTCAAAAACGGCAAATTCTGTATAATTCCGTCCATTAGGACGACCCAATCGTGCTGAATCATTGATTCCTACCGAGAGAATAATCAAGTCGGGAACTTGATTGCGTAGTTCACCCCGGTGACGAAATTCAATTTCTAATCTTTGGGCTACTTGTTGGACGCGATCGCCACGTACGCCTAGATTATAAAGAACGTGACCGACATTATCGGGTGACATCCACCGCCGTCGCAATCGTTCAACCCAGCCACCCCCATCTGGATCTCCGAATCCGTATACTAAACTATCCCCCAGTGCGACAATCTTTAAAGGCTGAGTTGTGGTTGATCGAGTAGACAGTTGCATTGAGGAAGGTTTTAAAAATACCTGCATTTGAAAAAACTATATTTTATATCTTTACAAGATTCTATACATTTCTACACCATTTCAGAGTATCCGATTTTCGGGCTGTTGATTGGCTTTTACACACTTTTTACACAAGCGCATCGTAGATAGCTATCCTAATTTGAGTTGTGAAACACTAATATTGACCTTGCGAGTATCCTGCTGTTGACTGTCTTTACAATAATTTCACAATTCACTTATAAGATTACGTAGGAGATTGATTAAACACCCACTTTAACCATTGCCCAAAAGAACTGACAGGGTTTAAGCTATGCACTCCAGGCGCACGGGCAGCAGCAAGACCATCAACAGCGCGCAAGCACGCATATTGCAACCCTAGAAAACTATCTACAGCGGCATACGATCCACCAAAAGTAATTGCTCCCGCAGCGTATATTTTACCTTTATCGTTACGCATTTCTACTAACTCAAAATCGTTAGCAACAGCCAAGCGCCCTACGGGATTGAGGGGCAGGTTGTAATGTTCCACCAAATCTTGTAGCAAAGGACTTTCTTTTACCTTGGCATCAAGTCCAGTGGCATCAATAATAAAGTCAACAGCAGGAAGTTGAATTTCCCCAAAGTCTTTGTCTTCGATATAGGTAATGATGTGGTTTTGAGCATCTTGTTCTACTTTCGTTACCACAGCAAATTGAATTTTATACCAACCTTCTCTGATACCAGTATCTGTAATGCGCTGCCAGTCTAGGCGATCGGCGGTGGTAGTTCCTCCCCAAACTTTGTTTGATAATAATTCTTTACGCACGTCTGGAGGGGCCTTTTCCAATGTTTCTCGCAGTTCTCCACCCCAACAAGCTTTCGGCCAGTTAAACGGTTGCAATTCAATATGGTGCTTGACCGAACGCTGAGAATTGCCATATTTATTACCTTGCGGTTTGGGCGATCGCATTAAATGCAAAATAGAAATATTTGGATTTTTCTGTCGTGCTTCATAGATGCGTTGCACAATTCGGGAAGCAACAATTCCTCGCCCTTGAATCAGTACTCTGCCGCCTTGGTGTTCTAGTTGTTGGTAGACATGGTTATGGTCTTCGTAGGCATTCACAACCGACTTAAAGTCTTTGTATCTTTCTCGATAAGCTTGTAAATGAGGGAGAAACTGAAGTGCTGGGTAGCCAGTAGCTATGTGTAAATAACGACTGACAAAAAAAGCATGATTTCCGCGTCCGCGAGAATAGGCTACACAATATCTGCCATCATCGGTTTTGCGAATTGTCAGGACTCGTCCGAAGCGATAGATTTTGTCCCAACCAATGCGCTTTGCCTCTCGATCAATAGAATCAAACACATTTCCTGCACGAGGGGTATAAGTTTCAGCAAAAGTAGGTTCAGCAAAAACTTTCCATAGATATTTAACGGCATCATTTAATTTGCCTTTAGTGAAGTCATGCCAAGCTTCCCGCAAAGCATAACTAGGCCAGCCCCAAATATTATCAGGGCAAGAGTCTGAATTGGAGCGCAGTCTTTCATGTAAAGGAATTTGCGAATTCAAACACAGAAGCTTGTAACGAGCATATGGCTCTTTGTCTATACCCAGTGCTACTATTTTGTCACTAGACACACTCGATATTCTCAGTAAATCCACCCAAATAAAACTACCCAATCCTGCTCCAACTGCGAGGTAGTCAGTTTCATCGACTGGCAAACCCGTAGCATGAAGCGCTTGTACGGGGATTTGTTGTTGCCGAAACAGCGGTGGTGGGAAATTACTACCCGTCGGTATTACGGGTTGTTGTGGGGGTAAAGTGGGGTCTGGAAGGTTGGTACTAGGGTTGAAGTTGATGACAGAATTGCCACTATGGACTGGTGGAGGTGGGCTAGGAGGAGTAAGTGCAGCAGCAAAGGTTACAGAAATTACGTAAGGTCCTATTTGCAAAAGATCGCCACTATTAACAACAGCCCGTGTTTGACGTTGACCATTGACGTGGATACCGTTGACACTACCTTGATCGGTTACTACCAACTGGTTTTGTTCCCATTCAATTAAGGCATGGAAGCGGGAAACTTGATCGTGGTTAAGTACCATTCGGACTACGGGCTGTCCCCTGAGTTCGGCGGGCATACGGGCAAATTCTCTACCAAAGGCAATAGGTACCCGTAACCTTGGTTCTCGCCTTTCTCCCGTGACTGGATCTTGCCAAGATAATTGAATTTCTAAAGAACCACTATTCATAATTCTTTGAATTCATAAGAATTTTTATAAGGGAAGTCGATAATGGAAGAAAAAAGTCAAATATAAAAGGTATTGAAATTATAAATGAGATTTTTAAAATTTAAGCTGTCAATTTATCGACCCATCTTTCTAAAAGAGCAAATTTGATGGCGACTAGCTTAACTATTTGGTGGTACTAAAACACTAGGTGCGTCCTGTAAAGAATGACCGCAGTGTTGACAGCCCAAAAGTAAGTTTTTATAAGAGGAAATTTTCTTACATCTAGGACACTGTAAGCCATAAACTTCCTGCCCTTGGAGTTGTGCAGGGGGTCTTGGTGAATGGTAATGATGTCCTCCAGCTTGCTGTGGTTGTGGCTGTACAGGCGGTGTGTAATTTACTTGTGGTTGTGGTCGTGCTACAGGCGCTGCTGGTTGGGGGTTTATGGCGTGTGGTTGCGGTGGTGTCAAAATTGTTGGTGGAACGCTGCTAGCAGCAGGGACGGAGATTGCTGTAACTTTTAGCTGCTGTTGACCCAAATAGATAATACTGCCTTCGCTTAGAGGCATCTCATCTTGAGATAGTTTCTGTCCATCCACAATAGGGGGATTTTGTTCTCGCAAATTCCTAATCAAAAAGCACTGCTGCTGAGTGTGAAAAAAGATTTCTACGTGTAGACCTGACACGGTAGGGTGACTCAAAACAATATCGCACCGGAGTGGATCGCGACCGATGCGGACAGTTCCAGGATTTTTGCTTGGCTGTTGTTCGTAAATTTTCTGAGTTTTGGCTTGACCTGCATCGTGCCACTGTAAAGTAAGTGCATTCATCGTTCTCACCCCGGAACCTATATTTTAGATACAACTGTTCCCTGTGGGATTCCTAACACGATGAGCCAGGTGCAAGCAACTAATTACAACATAATTTAGATGAAACTTAAGAAAAAATTTCAGCTTGAGAATATTCTTAGATGTGTCTAGGAGGTAAGAAAGCTTTCTTAAAGATTTGCTATTTTTGCAGGGTTACTGATAGCAAAACTTCTGACATTAGCATTTACAGTAGTAACATTTATGATACTGCATACACCTATAGACTGATTCACCTACACAATCAGGAGAATCTGTAATTGCAAATGGAAATGCGATCGCATCTCTTAGTCCACTTTCATAATTGCTAGCTAAGCTAGAGATATTGACTTAAAAACAAGCTTAATTGTAAACAGTCAGCAGGTTTGAGATAGCGATTAACAATTCAGGCTGCGGTATCAATAACTCAAAAGAAGAAGTCCCAGATGAAATTCTTGGCTGGAATTGGGGTGCATTTTTTATGCCTTGGTTTTGGTTGTGGACTAATCAAGTCTGGATAGGATTGTTATGTTTTTTTCCATCTGTTGGATGGGTAATGACAATCTTACTTGGTGCCAATGGTAATGAATGGGCTTGGAAAAGCAGACGCTGGCGCAGCGTGGAACACTTCAAAGAGCATCAAAGAGGCTGGGCGATCGCCGGAATTTTAATTGGCGCACCTTTTAGTTTGATTTTATGGGCAGGTGCGATCGCATTTATCACATCTTTATTTTGGTAACTAGATGAGAATGAATTAGATGGATGAAGTCGAATTAAGTCTTGCTGTTTAAGTAATTTTTGGCAAACAACGAATTCTAAACTTTGCTGAAGCATACAAAAAATAATAAAAACCAAAAGCCCCCTCTATTTATGAAGAGGAAGCTTTTGTGTGGAGTATAAGTCCTGGCATCGAGCTATTTTGGCGGTCGGCAACCCGACAACTATCGTCGCCGCAGCAGCGTTTCACAACTGAGTTCGGGATGTGTTCAGAGTGGTTCCACCGCGCCATTGACACCAGGAAAACCTGTAGGAAAGTCAAAAGTTAAAAGTCAAAAGTCAAAAGTGAAGAAACTATTTTTGAATTTTGAATTTACAGAATCCCT